>NZ_JBFAKX010000010.1:0-251875 GCF_040655935.1 Promicromonospora sp. NPDC050262
ACCCGCGCGTTCATCGACGTCCGCGAGGTCTCCTGGATGCTCCGCGACCTCGGCCAGCACCTCATCGCCGGCGGACTCCTCACCACCACCGCCGCCGCGGGCGCGGCGGGTGCCGCCGGTACGGCCAAGCCCCGGTTCGGCAAGAAGGAGGCCGCTGTCGCGGCGAGCGTGCTCGCCGCGCTCGCCATCGGCGGCAGCGCCGCGGCCCTGATCGCCAACCAGCTCGGCGACCCGCCCGTCCAGGCCACCGACGACGCCGGGGCCGCCGGCGAGGGCGGCGGAGCGGGCGGCGGCGGAGGCGGTGGCGGAGCGGGCGGCGCCGGGGGCGGCGACGGCACGGACTCGTCCGACACCTCGGACAAGCCGTCGACGGACGAGAAGCCCCCGTCGATCCCGCCGGCGGACCCGCAGCCGCGCCCGGCCACCACGCCCAAGGAGGACGGCGCCGCCACGCCCGCCGACGAGCCGCCGGTGATGGCGGAGCCGGCGCCGGAGCCGGACTCCGGCGGCGCCCCTGCCGACACCCCGAATCCGCCCGCCGACTCCGGGCCGGACTCCGGCTCCGGGTCGAGCCCGGACGGTGGCTCCGACGAGCCGGACCCGCCCGAGGAGCCCACGGAGCCCGAGGAGCCGCCGACCGAGCCGGAGCCCCCGGCCGAACCGCCGGAGGTGCCGGAGGAACCGGAGGAGGAGGCGCCGGGTCTCGGGACCGCGCTGGAGGACCTGCTCGCCAGCCTCGGTCTCTCCGACCTGCCCGGCATCGACCTCACGACCACCACGCTGGACGAGATCTGGCAGCTGCTCTTCGGCACGTTCTCCGACGCGGCCGACGACGCAGAGTCGGCGACCGGGGACTGATGGTCGTGCGGGCCTCCCACGAGGCCCGTATCCCCACCTTGCTGTGCGGACGCACAGGTGATCTGGGCGCGAGCCCAAGATCTTCCCGCCATCACGGGGGACCCTTCCATGCTCATGCATTCTTTGCGAGCATGCACGCCCGGAGGCACGCGCGTCGAGGTGCCACGGGGTGCCACGCCGCGTGCAGGAGGGGGGCCGCGTGACCGTCACGAGCGCCGACCTCGGCCTGTGGGCGGCACACCGCCGCGCCGTGGTGTTCACGGTGTCCCGGCGGGTGCCCGGCATCGACCCCGAGCTCGCCACGAGCTGCGGCCTGGAGCTGCTCTGCGTGGAGCTCCTCAAGGCCCGCGACCTCGCCGACCCCCTCGCGTTCTGGAGCGCCACGTCCATCGACGTGGCGAAGCGGATGGCCCGCGAGCAGGACGCGGCCGCCGAGGGATCCGACGACGGCGCCGCCGACGTCAAGCCGCCCGGGCACGCCGTCGACCTCGAGGTGCTGGGCCTCGCGATGGAACGGTTGCCGGCCGGCGAGCAGCAGCTCCTCTGGGACCACCACGTGGGGTCCCGGCCGGTGGCGGCGATCGCCGACGAGATCGGCGTGCTCCCCTACGCCGCCAAGCGCCGCCTGCGCCGGGCCGAGAACCGGCTCGCGAGCACCTTCGCCGAGGCGCACTCCGGCACGGCCGCCGACGTCGAGTGCCGGGCCACCCGGGCCGCCCTGCACGACTTCGTCCGGAACCGCCTGCTGCCCCGCCGGCGGCAGCAGGTCGAGGACCACATGGTCGGGTGTTCCGGCTGCACGCGCGCGTACGTCGACGTCCGCGAGTCCTACTGGATGCTGCGCGCCGCGGCCCCGGTCCTCCTGCTCGGCGCCGCGGCGTCGGCGGGTCCGGGCGCGACGGCGGCCGGTGTCGCCGCGGGAGCGAGCGGCGCCGCCGCGGCCGGTCCTGCCGCATCGGGCGCGGCCGCCGCCGGTACCGCCGCGGCGGGCGCCGGGGGCTGGCTCAGCACCGTGGGTACCCGGGCCGTCGTGACCGCCCGGAGCGTGCTGACCGACCCGATGAGCCTGACCGCGACCGTCGCCGGCGGCCTGTTCGTCACCACGGCCGTCACCACCGGGGTGGCGGGCAGCATCGAGGCCGCGCCGTCGTTCCACGAGACCGGCACGGTCTCGGTCGTCGCGCCGGACGGCACACGGCCCGTCGTCCGGCAGGCCGCGCGGCCCTCCCCGCACACGGACCCGGCGAACGTCCCCGACCTGACCGACGTGACCCCGACAGGGCTCGTCCCGTCCGCCCGGGCGACGACGACGGACGACGTCCCGCCGGGCCTGGCGAAGAAGGACGGGGTGCCGCCCGGCCTCGCCACGAAGGACACGGTCCCGCCGGGCCAGGCGAAGAAGGACGACGCGACGCCGCCTGGTCTCGCGAAGAAGGACGGCGTTCCTCCTGGTCAGGCGAAGAAGGACAAGGTTCCGCCGGGCCAGGCGAAGAAGAACACGCCCCCCGACGAGGCCGAGCGGGAGAAAAAGGACCGCAAGAAGACGCCGCCCGGTCAGGCGCGCTCGAGGAGCACCAGCACCTCGTAGTGCGACGTCTGCGGGAACATGTCGAGCAGCCGCGCGCGCACGGGCCGGAGCGTCGGCATCGCGGCGAGGTCCTTGGCGAGCGTCGTCGCGTTGCAGCTCGAGTACAGGACATGGTCGATCCCTGAGGTCTCCAGCCAGTGCGCCAGGTCCGCGCCGATGCCCCGCCGAGGCGGGTTCACGATCACCATCTCGGGCAGGTCCGGACCCTGCGGCCCGACGGCGAACGCCGTCGCGTCGCCGGCCGCGAAGGTGACGTCCCGGAACCGGTCCGCCTGGCCGTCGTCGCGCAGCCGCTCCACGGTGCCCGACGCCGCCGCGACCGCCTCGGCGCTGATCTCGATGCCCGTGACGGCGCGACCCGGCGCGGCGCAGTGCAGGGCGAAGCCGCCGACGCCGCAGTAGAGGTCCCAGAGGCTCCCCGGGTCCACCTCGTCGACCCAGGAGCGCGCCTGCCGGTACAGCTCGGTGGCGACCGCCGTGTTGGTCTGGAAGAAGCTCTGCGGACGCAGGTCGAGCGTGATGTCGTCGATGCGCATCGGGAGGGTGGCGCGCTCCGTGAGCGGGATCTCGAGGTCGCCCTCCAGCACCGCGGCGTGCGCGGGCTGGATGTTCGCCGACGCCACCGCCAGGGCCGGGAGCTCGGCCTGCAGCCAGGCCAGGTGCTTGCGGATCCGGGCGATCGCCTCCTGGGAGCGCAGCACGAACCGGACCATGAGCTCGCCGTCGGGCGACAGCGTGACCAGCAGGTACTTGAGCTCCCCGCGCTGCTGGGCGCGCTTGCCCGTGCCCGAGACCTGATAGGGCTCCAGGTTCGCGCGCGTGACGAACGCCGCGAGCGGGCGGAAGGACGCCTGGAGCGCCTCGGGGTAGAGGCCGCAGTCGGTCAGGTCGACGCCGTGCCCGGCCCGGTCGAGGATGCCCAGCACCGGCTCGGCGACCGTGCCGCTCACGACCATCTTCGCCTTGTTCCGGAATCCGGACTCGACGCTGCTGACCGCGGGGAGCCAGGTGGTTCCGTCGGAGACCGGGTCGAGGAGCTCGGCGACGTGCCGCTCCTTGTCGAGCACCTGGGTGGGGTAGTCGATCTCCAGGAGGGTGCAGGAGTGGCAGCGTCCGGCGTCGTAGTGAGGGCACTGCACTCCCCCATTATCCAGTGCCCGCGCACCGCCGGGGTCAGCGGCGGCGCGCGGTGGCCCCGGAGGGTCGGTCAGCCCTCGTACTCGAAGTGCCAGGGCTCCTCGCGCCCGGCGCCCTGGCGGGCCCACTCCGGGTGTACCCAGCCGAACTTCGGCCCGTTGGCCGCGAGCCACTCGTACTCGGGCTGGCCGAAGCGGAAGCCGTCGTCCACAGGTACGTCCACAGCGAGCGCCCAACCGTGGTTGGAGGTGCCGGGCTCTGCGACCTGCCCGCTGCCGAACTCGTCGAGCGCCTGGAGCTGCCAGTCGTAGGGCCGGTAGCCGTACTCGATGCGCAGCGGCTTGCCGAGCTCCTCCTCGAAGGCCGCGCCGAGCTTGCTCCAAGCCTCGGCCGCGTCGCACCGGAGGTACTGGTCCTGCCCCTCGGGGCCGACGCCCACCAGGCACAGGTCGGCCTGCGCGAGGCGGCCGTTGGAGTCGTCGGCGACCGCCGCGCGGGCGGCCCACGCGGCGTCCTCGAGCGCGACCCGCGCCGTCTCGCGCTGCTGGCCGAGCGCCTTCACGGAGTTCAGCTTGCTTGTGTTCACGCCGACCGCGAGCGCCGCCTCGCCCTCGGTGCGGCGGGTGGCCAGCGCCGAGCGGACGCCGTCGGGCGCGCCCACCTCGGCCGTCCAGTCGAGCGTGTAGGCGGAGTCCCGCACGGAGATCTTGAGCTGGTCGGTGATCGAGGCGAGCGACGCCTTGGCCTCCTCGAGCTGCTGCGCCATGCTCTCGGCCTGGTCGGCCTCCGTCTGGGCCTGCGCCTCGGCGTCCTTGCGGTCCTGCTGCCACTGGCGGTATGAGGCCTGCACGTCCTTGATCGCCGCCACGAGCGTGGTCGAGGTGGTGCTCATGGACATCGACCACTCGGTCGCCGCCGCCTCCAGGGCGTCGATGTCCTCGGGCGCGTCGAGACCGGGGGCGCCGGCCTCGGGGATCGCCGGCGCCTCCTGCGCGCTGAGCGCCTTGGCCTGGGTGACGTGCGCGGCCAGGGCGGTGCGCACCGCGTCGTCGGCCACCCGGCCCTCCGACGCCGCGAGGGCCGTCTCGGCCTTCGCGATCTGCTCGGCCAGACCCTCCTGGGCCGTGCGCCCCACGTCGACCGCCTGCACGACGTCGGCGCGGGCGCTGCTGAGCTGCTCCAGGTCGCGCTCGTTGCCGACGTGGACGAGCGCGAACGCGATGCTGCCGATCAGGGCGGCCGCGGCGGCGATGAGAAAGACGAACAGCGGTCGCATGGAGCCGCCGTCGGGCCGCCCACCCGCGCCGCGCGGGACGATGTCCGATCTACCCGAGGACATGTCGGGTGTCGGCGCGGACCGCGCGGGCTTCGGCGCTTCCGCGTGGGCTGGTTCGGGCGAGGGCCCGGAGGATGTGGACGGCTCCACGTTGAGGGGCATGGCCCGCAGTTTGGCGAATCTCGGACGCGGGCGCTAGTTGCCTGCCCGCTCGGCGAGACTCTTGAGCTTCTCGTAGTAGGCGTCCGCCTCGCCGGCCTGCCAGTCCGGGATGTTGGTGTTGCCCTCGGTGAGGCCGACGGACCGGTCGGTGAGCTCGCGCAGGATGTCGGCGTGGCCGGCGTGCCGGGCGATCTCGTCGGTCACGTGCACGATGATCCGGAACAGCGTGACCTCGCCGTTCTTCCACCACGGCACGCGTCCGACGGTGCCCAGCGGGAGGGTCTCGACGGTCTCGTCGCAGAACGCCCAGGCTCGGCGGTAGAGGTCCACGACCGAGGCCACCGACTCGTCCGCGGTCGCGTACCAGTCGGCCTGCGGGTCCTTCTCCCAGTCCTCCTGCGAGACGAGCTCCGCCTGGTTCGGCCAGGGCCGCCCGAAGCACTCCCCGAGGTAGCCGATCTCGATGTTGGCGCAGTGCTTCACGATGCCCAGCAGGTTGTTCCCGGAGGGCACCAGGGGCCAGCGTGCCTGCTTCTCCGTGAGGCCCTCGAGCTTCCACACGAGGGCCTCACGGGTCTCCTGGAGGTACTTCTTCAGGATCTGCTTCTGCTCGAGCTCGGCCGCGTCGCCCACGGTCCCGCCGGTCGTCTGTGTCATGGGGACAGTGTGTCCCCGGCCACCGACATCCACCGAGCGCTTTCTACCGGAGCCGGCTCCGCCGCGTCGGCTTCCGGTGGAGCCACCACTCGGCGAACAGGAGGTTGACGATCCACGACACCCACGCGGACGCGACGGCGGCGCCCTCGATCTCCGGTGCGCCGAACCCGATGTCCGGGTCGGTGAGCGCGCCAGGGACGTAGATCGCGATGAGCACGGGCGCCCAGAACCGGTTGGTCACGATCGAGAAGGCGAGCGCCGTGCTGCGGACCATCCACTCCCGGTGGTCACCGAACCGGCGCTGCCGGACGGCGCGGTAGCCGAGCAGGGTGAAGGTCAGGAACAGCACGCCCATCATGGTGTTCGCCACCTGCTGACCCACGCCCGCGCTCGGGAACTGCGCGGTGACCAGCGCGGCGACGCCGGTCACGAGCGCAGTGACCACGTAGACGCGGCCGCTCCACCGGTGCACGCGCGGGTGGTGGGCCCGCAGCCACGGCCAGAGCTGCAGCACGCCCGCGGAGAGCATCACCGAGCCGGCGAAGATGTGCGTCACCAGGGCCGGGTAGAACGCCGGGCCGCGGTCGGTCGGGACCAGCGATCGCGCGGGGTCCAGACCCACGTACCGCGGCAGGGCCGTGACCAGGAGCACCGCGGTGACCAGGGCGAGGGGCGCGATCCACGGCCGCCGCCACCAGCGGGTCGCCGGGGGCGACTCAGCGCCGGGCACGGAACGCCACCCCTGCCGCCACGGCGAACACGAGCCCGAGGCCCACGCACCAGGTGATCGCCAGCGCCGCGACGTCGCCCGGAGCGGTGCCCCCTGCGCCGGCGGCGTCGCCCGCGAGCAGCCCGCGCACCGTCTCGATCACCGGCGTGACCGGCTGGTGCTCCGCGAACCCGCGCAGCCAGTCCGGCAGCGTGTCGACGGGCACGAACGCGCTGGACACATAGGGCAGGAACATCACGAAGAACGAGAAGCCGCCGGCCGCGTCGGGCGAACGGACCAGCACGCCCACGAACGCGGCGAGCCAGGTGATCCAGCCGACGAAGAGCAGGATCATCCCCACCGCGGCGAGCCACTCCAGGGCCGTGGCCGCGGGCCGGAACCCGAGCAGGATCGACACCCCGAAGACGATCGCGGTGGTGACCAGGTTCTTCACCAGGCTCGCCACCACGTGCCCGGACAGCACGGTCCAGGAGCTCACGGGCATCGACCGGAGCCGGTCGACCATGCCGCCCGACATGTCGCGCTCCACCGCCATCGCCGTGTTCGCCGCGCCGAAACCGGCGGCCAGCAGGATCACGCCGGGCGTCACGTAGTTGATGTACTCCGTGCCGGTGTCCAGGGCCCCGCCGAACACGAGGACGAACATCAGCAGGATGATGACGGGCAGCACCACCGCGGTGATCATCGCGTCCGCGTCCCGCGAGACGAGGCGCAGGCCACGCGTGGTCATCGTCGAGACGTCGCTCAGCACGTGGCTCATGCCGCCACCCCCGTGGTCCGGGCCGGGTGCTCCTGGCCGGCGTGCCCGGTCAGGGTGAGGAAGACGTCGTCGAGGCTCGGCGCGCGCACCTCCCAGTGCTCGGGCGCCACGCCGGTGTCCTCGACCAGCGACAGCACGGACCGCACGTGCGCGACCGAGCCGTCGGTGGGCACACGCACCCTGGCGCCGTCGACCGTGGCGCCCGCGAGCGCGGCGGCGACCCGCTCGACGTCGGCCGCGGCGGCGAGGGTGAGCTCGACGCCCGCCTCGCCCACCTGGCGCTTGAGCTGGGCCGGCGTGCCGTCGGCGACGATCCGGCCGCCGTCCACGAGCGCGACCCGCTGGGCGAGGCGGTCGGCCTCCTCCAGGTACTGGGTGGTGAGCAGCACGCTGGTGCCGTCGGCGACCACGCCGCGGACCACGTCCCACAGGGCCTGCCGGGACCGGGGGTCGAGCCCCGTGGTGGGCTCGTCGAGGAACATGACCCGGGGCCGGGTGAGCAGGCCCGCCGCGAGGTCGAGCCGCCGTCGCATGCCACCCGACCAGGTGCCGACGTGCCGGCTCGCGGCATCGGCCAGGTCGAACGCCGTGAGCAGCTCGGCCACCCGGTCCCGCACGACGCGGCGGGGCAGGTGGGCGAGCCGGCCCATCATCGTGAGGTTCTCGGCGCCCGACAGCTTGTCGTCGACGGCGACCTGCTGCCCCGTGAGGCTGATGATCTCGCGCACCCGCCGCGCGTCCCGCACCACGTCGAACCCGCCGACCGTGGCGCGGCCCGCGTCCGGCTTCAGCAGCGTGGACAGGATGCGGACGGTGGTGGTCTTGCCCGCCCCGTTCGGGCCCAGCAGCGCGAGCACCGCGCCTTCCTGGAGCTCCAGGTCGAGCCCGTCCAGCACGGGCGGGCTCGTCGAGCCCCTTCTCCCGAAGGACTTGCCCAGTCCCTCGGCCGTGACGATCGCAGTCATGGTCCCTCTCCGATCCGATTACTGTTTATGGCCTACGCGTTTTAGTGTGGAGCGTAAACAGTATGTGGTCAAGAGAGTTTCCGATCGGACCACGCCCCGGATCAGGGCAGGATGGGAGTCGATGAGCACCGACACGACGCCCGAACCGGCCGAGCAACCGCACGACGCACCACCCGCGCGCGAGCTGCCCGCTGCCGTGCAGCGCCTGTGGGGCGCCGCCGCGCCGCGGCGACGCGGGCCCAAGCCCGCACTGTCCGCCGCGCAGATCGTGGGGGCCGCGATCGACCTGGCCGACGCCGAGGGCCTCGCCGCCGTCTCGATGGCGCGTATCGCGGAGGCCGTCGGATACACACCGATGGCCCTGTACCGGCACGTGTCCGGCAAGGAGGAGCTGCTGGTCATGATGTCGGACGCGGTGGCGGCCGACCTGCCCGACATCCCCGCCGACGGCGGCTGGCGCGCCGGGCTCGAGGCCTGGACGCGGGCCCAGATCGCCCTGGGGCTGGCCCGGCCGTGGATGCTGGAGCTGCCGCTGTCCGCCGCACCGCCGGGGCCGAACCGGGTGCGCTGGATCGACCAGGCGTTCGGGGTCCTGCGCCCGCTCGACCTGCCCCCGGACGAGAAGCTCGCGATCATCGGCCTGCTCGCGCAGCACGTCCTGGGCGAGGCCCGGGTGCAGATCGAGTCCCACCGCGCGGCGGTCCAGCAGGTGCGCCGCGAGGCCGGGCTGCCCGACGGGACCCCCGAGTCCGAGCTCGACCCCGCCGCGGTCGAGGCGGCCAACCCCTACGCCGACTTCGAGACCGTGCTCTCCCGGTATGCCGACGCCACGACGTACCCGAACCTGTTCGAGGCGTTCGCGACCTGGCCGGAGACCGCGCCGCCCACGCCCCCCGACGACGACATCGCGTTCGGGATCACGGCCGTGCTGGACGGGGTCGAGGCCTACCTGAGACGCCGGGGCGCGATCCCGGACGACGGGTCATGAGTCCCTCCGCACGGCAACACAACGGTCCTGGCGCGACCACAGGCAGCGGTTTTCGGACGTTGTGCACAGGCGGACGGCCGGTGGGTGTGGAGTGTCGGTGGCGTGAGTCAGAGTGGTGCCGTGACAAGTGATCCCGTGACAGACATCAGGACAGCGGCCGAGGGAGCAGGCGCCACCCCGCGCTGCTTCGGCGACGGCGACCCGCTCTACTCCGCCTACCACGACGACGAGTGGGGCGTGCCCGTGCACGGCGAGTCCGCCCTGCTCGAGCGCATCGCCCTGGAGGGCTTCCAGTCCGGGCTCTCCTGGATCACCGTGCTGCGCAAGCGCCCGGCGTTCCGCGAGGTCTTCGACGGTTTCGACCCGGAACGGGTCGCCGCGTTCGGACCGGACGACGTCGAGCGTCTGCTCGGCGACGCCCGCATCATCCGGAACCGCATGAAGATCGAGGCCACGGTCGACAACGCGCGCGCCGTGGTCGCGCTGCACGACTCCGGGCGCACGCTCGACGAGCTGATCTGGTCGTTCGCACCTGACCCGGCCGGGCGCGAACGTCATGCCACGTTCAGAGACGTTCCGGCGTCGACCGCCGAGTCCAAGGCCCTGAGCAAGGCGCTCAAGAAGGAGGGCTTCCGGTTCATCGGCCCGACCACCGCGTACGCGGCCATGCAGGCGTGCGGCCTGGTGGACGACCACCTGGCGACGTGCCCGGTGGTGCTCCGCCGGGCCGGCACCGGGAGCGCCGGGACGGCCGGCTGAGGTCACAGGTCGGCGCACGGCTCCACGACCGGGAGCACCGCGTCACGCACCCACGCGGCGAGCGACGTGCCCGGCGGCCGCAGGATCACGGTGTCCACGCCGTGCACGGCGAAGCCCCGCATCTCCTCGACGAAGGCGGCGGTGTCATCCGGGCCGATCGGGCGCCCACGGTGCAGCATCGTGATGCGGATGGCGGCGGGGTCGCGCCCGACGTCGTCGCAGTGCCGGTGCAGCACGTCGAGCAGGTGGCGCAGCCGCTCCGGGGTCTCGGCGAACAGGTTGCACGCGTCGGCGTACTGCGCCACGAGCCGGAGGGTCTTCCGCTCGCCGGAACCGCCGATCATGATCTCCGGACCCGACAGCGGCGGCGGCGAGCACAGCGTCTCGGCGAGCTGGAAGTGCTTGCCCTCGAACGGGCCGTTCTCCTGCGGGTCGTACATCTGCCGGGCGATCCGAACAGTCTCCTCCAGCATCTCGAACCGTTCCTTGACCGGCGGGAACGGCACTCCGAGCCCCGCATGCTCCTTGTCGTACCAGGCGGCGCCGATGCCGTAGGTCGCCCGCCCGCCCGACACCACGTCGAGCGACGCGACGATCTTGGCCAGCAGGCCCGGGTACCGGTACGTCACGCCGGTGACCAGGGCGCCGAGCTGCGCCCGCTCGGTCACGCCGGCCAGGTAGCCCAGCGTCGTGTACGCCTCCAGCATCGGGTCCGACGCCGGAAAGCCCTGGTGCTCCATCTGGAAGTAGTGGTCCATCACGGAGATCCACGAGACGCCGCCCTCGTCGGCGTACCGGGCAGCGTCAGCCAACTCGGTACGCATCCGGGCGGGCTCCATCGAGTCGAAACGCATGAAGTGGGTGCCGATTCGCATGCCTCGATCCTCCTCCGCCGACGCGGGGCGTCAAGCGCGGGGCGTGGCCCGTGAGGCGACCGACGTGGCCAGCTCCTCCGTTCGCCCCAGGACGCACGCCACCAGCCAGGTGATCGACTCGGCCGTCTCGCGCGGGGACGCCGTCGGCTGCATGACGTGGCTCAGCGCGGTCCGCACGACGATGTCGATGACCGTCGCGATCCGCTCCGGCTCCAGGGCGACCTCGTACTGGTCCACCCGGTCCTGGACGACCACCTTCACGGTGCCGAGCAGCGCCTCCGAGTGGGTGGTGAGCAGGGGCAGCAGCTCGGTGTCGGCGCCATGGGTCGCCGAGACCACTGCGCGCAGCAGCGCGTTCCCCTCGGCGAACGTGAGCGTGCTCTCCACCGCGTCGTGGATCGCGGGCAGCAGGTCGTCGGGGTGCCGGTCGAAGGCCTCGGCGATCCGGAAGATGAACTGCGCCGACTCCGTGAGCACCATCGCCTCGGCCAGGTCGTCGCGGCTGCCGACGGCGTTGTAGACCGTCTGACGGCTCACGCCCGCCTCCGTCGCGAGCCGGCCCATCGTCACCTTGGACCAGCCGTGGGCACAGGTCAGACGCGCGGCAGCACCGATGATCCGACTCCGGTTGGAGATCGGGTCGTCGTCGTGTCCGGCGGTCGCCTCGGCCATGGCCTGATCCTAGGCAACGGGTGAACTTTCGGGCCGAGCGGGCGTACCCGACACGACATATTTCACCCGCTCTCCATTTCGCCCTGCGGAGCGGCGGCGCGGTGCGGTCCCGCCGCTTCCCTCACCGGCAACCCCTAGAGTGGCGGACATGGACCAAGAGGAACGCCTGGCAGTCTTCATCGACTACGAGAACCTGGCGCTCGGCGCCCGGGAGCACCTGGGCGGGATGCAGTTCGACTTCGGCCCGATCGCCGACGCGCTCGCCGTGCGGGGCCGGGTGGTCGCGCGCCGGGCGTACGCGGACTGGTCGTACTTCGACGAGGACCGGCGCATGCTCACGCGCCACCAGGTCGAGCTCATCGAGATGACGCAGCGGATGGGGGCCTCCCGCAAGAACGCCGCCGACATCAAGATGGTGGTCGACGCCATCGAGATGGCCTTCGAGCGCGACTACATCTCGA
Source organism: Promicromonospora sp. NPDC050262 (assembly GCF_040655935.1). NCBI lineage: Bacteria > Bacillati > Actinomycetota > Actinomycetes > Micrococcales > Promicromonosporaceae > Promicromonospora > Promicromonospora sp. NPDC050262. The sequence continues at coordinate 11,889 of NZ_JBFAKX010000010.1, forward strand.
CGTTCGTCATGTGCACGGGCGACAGCGACTTCTCCCCGCTCGTCCACAAGCTGCGCGAGCTGAACAAGCGCGTCATCGGCGTGGGCGTCGAGAAGTCGACGTCGCGGCTGCTGCCGGCCGCGTGCGACGAGTTCCTCTTCTACGACCGCCTCGAGGGCGTCGAGGTGCCCGACGAGGACCAGGGCGCCCCCGCCCCGAAGCGCGGCTCGCGCACCCGCAAGGCCGGCACGACGACGGAACGCGCCGCCGCGCAGAAGGCGCCGACCGCCTCGCGCCGTGCCAAGGCCGCCGAGGCGGTCGCGGAGGCCGTCGCCGGCACGACCTCGCCCGAGGCCCTGGCCGAGCCGGAGACGCCGGCCGAGCCCGAGGCGAAGCCCGCGACCCGCCGGCGCAGGAAGGCGGAGCCCGCACCGGCACCCGTCGACGTCGCGCCAGAGGCCGAGCCGGACGTCGACGTCAGCGATCAGGACGACGCCCCGGCGTCGGACGACGTGCCCATGGAGGTACGCGTGGCGCAGACCCTCGGCGACCTGCAGTCCTCGACCAGCGGCGCCGTCACGGCGTCCGCCCTCAAGCGGACGCTGCTGCGCAAGGACGCCACGTTCAGCGAGTCGGACTACGGCTTCCGCACGTTCGGCGAGTTCCTGCGGTTCCTCGCGGACCGCGGGTTCGTCGAGCTGGCGCCGGGACCGTCCGCGGGCGACCCCGAGGTGTCGCTGCCGGAGCAGGGCGACACCGACGCGGCGTTCGCGCTGCTGCGTGACGTGGTGCAGGAGTCGAACGGGTCGGCCGCCCTGTCGGGGCTGAAGAACGCCGTGCGCAAGCGGCGCCCGGACTTCTCCGAGAAGGCGCTCGGCTTCCGCGGGTTCCTCCAGTTCGCGAAGGCGGCGGAGGCGGCGGGCACGGTGTCCCTGGCCTGGGACGACGACGCGGACGACTACCTGGTGACCGCCTCCTCCTGAGCCGGAACCGCAAGCTCGGGCGGCAGACGAGCGGAGCCGGCGCCTAGGTCCCTTCCCGGTCGTCGAGCACGCCCGGCACGGAGGCGAGGCGGCGGGCGAGCTCGTCCCCGTCCCGGCCCGCGACGGTCGGCACCGGCGCGACGGCGGGAACCGCCGTCGTCGTGCCGGCGCGCGACCCGTCCACCGCGTGCGACCCGTTCCCCCCGTGCTGCGCGTTCCCTACGTGCGGCGCGTTCCCGGCGAGCACCTGCTGCCCGCCGGTGAGCTGCCGGATCGCCACGACCCGCACCCGGTCGGGACGGCGGCGCGCGACGTCCTCGTAGATCTCGACGTCGTGCTGGCCGTCGTCGCCGATGAGCACCCAGCGCACGTGCGGGAACCACGACATGAGCAGGTCGAGGCTCGCCCGCTTGTGGGCCTGGCCGCTGCGGAACCACCCGGTGAGGGTCGGCCCCCAGTCGGTGAGGAGCAGCGGGCCCGGCGGGTAGGCGTGCCGCGAGAGGAACGCGCGCAGGGTGCCCGCGGTGTTCCAGGCGCCGGTCGAGAGGTAGAAGAAGGGTGCGTCCGGGTGAGCCCGCTGGAGCGTGCGGTACAGCTCGGGCATGCCCGGCACGGCGCGCCGCGCACTGGAGTGCCGCACGAACGTGTTCCACGCCGCGAGCAGGGGCCGGGGCACGGCGGTGACCATCGTCGTGTCGTCGATGTCGCTGACCACGCCGGACCGCGGGCGCTCGTCGAGCACCCGGAGCGGAGCCTCGGCCTCGGCCGGTTCCGGCTCGTCGAGGCAGGTCAGGACGGCGGTGTGCCAGCCGTCGGACAGTGGGGCGTCCGTGGGGAGCTCGACGTCGACGTAGCCGGCCCGGTCGCTCGTCACCTCGGACGTGCCGCCGCCCACCTGGAGCCGCACCCTGCGGTGGGGCGCCGGAACGGTGAGAAAGTGGCGGAACCCACGCCGGCCGGCCCGGAGGGCGTCGCGGTTCGGGATGCCGGGCCGCCGCGGTGAGAGCACCACGCGGGCGAGCACCCGCACCTTGTCCGGCGTGCCGTACCCGGCGTAGGCCTCCAGCCGGGGGCGCCAGCCCACGCGGACGAGCACCCACCCCGCCGCGGCGTAGAGGTGGTCCTCCACGACCGCGGCGAGGTGCGGGCGCTGCGAAGGGTGCGGGGTCGGAGTGGCCACACCCGATTGTTGCCTACTACTGCCCGCCCATGCCCGTGGTCGCGACACCCTGGACGATGCGGCGCTGGAACAGCATGAACACCACGAGCAGGGGCAGCGCCGCGATCATCGCGGACGCCATGTTCTGCGCGTACTGCACGCCGTAGGCGTTCTTGACGGTGGACAGGCCGACCGGCAGCGTCATGAACTGCGGGTCGGTGGTGACGATGAACGGCCACAGGAAGTTGTTCCACGCGCCGATGAACACGAAGATCGCCACGGCCACGAGGATCGACCGCGAGAGCGGCAGCACGATGGTCCAGAACAGCCGCCAGGTGCCCGCCCCGTCGATGCGGGCGGCGTCGAGCAGCTCGCTGGGGATGGCGTCGAAGAACCGCTTGAGGATGAACACCATCACGGGCGCCACGACCTGCGGCAGCACGATGCCCGCGAACGTGTCCACGAGGCCCATCACCTGCATCTGCCGGAACAGCGGCACGATGAGGATCTGCCCAGGCATCATGATCGACGCGATGGTGAGCCACTGGAGCAGGCCCCGGCCCTTGAACACCGTCTGCGAGAACGCGAAGGCGGCCATCGCGGAGATCAGCACGGTCAGGATGGTGACCAGCCCGGCGACGACGAGGCTGTTCCACATCCAGATCAGCAGGTCGCTGTTGCCGAGCACCTGCTGGTAGGCCTCCAGCGTCCAGCCCGTCGTGGGCCACCACGACGCCGGGAGCGCGGCCTCGGCCTCGTGCTTGAAGCTCGTGACCGCGCCCCAGGCCACGGGGAGCAACCAGATGGCCGCGAGGACGACCAGGGCGGCGAGGGCACCGACCCGCACCCAGGGTGAGGGTCCGATCGTCAGCTTGGTGAGGGCCCGGTTCTCGGCGCGCTCCTGCTGCGCCCTCGTCCGGCGGTCGGCGACCAGTTCGGCGACGGACACGTCAGGCCTCCTTCCTGGACGGCAGCAGCCGCACCAGCGTGAACACGAGAATCAGGGCGAAGAAGACGTAGGAGATCGCGGAGGCGTACCCGAGCCGGTAGTTGGTGAAGCCGGTGTCGTAGACGTACTCGAGGATCGGCCGCGTGCTCCCGTTCGGCCCGCCCGCGGTGAGCAGGTAGATCTGGTCGAACACCTTGAGCGACGCGAGAAGCTGCAGCACCACGATCACGCCGGTGATGTTGCGCAGCTGCGGCAGGGTGATGGAGAAGAGCCGGCGCCAGCCGCCCGCGCCGTCGATCGTCGCGGCCTCGTACTGCTGCTGGGGGATCCCCTGCAGGGCGGCGAGGTAGAGCAGGAAGTTGAACCCGACGGTCCACCAGACGGTGACACCGGCGATGGAGAACATCGCCACGTTCTCGTCGGTGAGCCAGCCCACGGGCTGCAGCCCGAGGGCGGTGAACCACGTGTCGAGCAGGCCGATGTCGGGCTGGAACAGCCAGCTGCTCAGCGCGGACACGACGGCACTGGTCAGCAGGTAGGGCGCGAAGAACGACATGCGCCACACCCACTGGCCCGGCAGGCCGGTGTGCACGAGCAGCGCCATCACCAGGGCGACGACCACCAGGGGGACGGTGCTGAGCACCGTGAACCAGACGGTGTGCCACAGCGTGGTCCAGACCTGGGGGTCGCTGAACGCCTCGGCGTAGTTGGCGAACCCGATGAACTCGCTGCCGGTGCCGGTGAGGCTCTGGTTCGTGAAGCTCATCCACAGGCCGTACAGCGTCGGCAGCAGCAGGAACAGGCCGGTCGCCACCGCGAACGGCGCGACGAACAGGTAGCCGGACCTGTCCCGCTCACGCAGGGACTTGCCGGTGGAGGCGGTGCGGGTACCGGACCGGCCGGAGGGTTTCCGCAGGTCGGACAGGGCCCGTCCTGGGGGCGCCGTGACGCCGGCGTTCGAGACAGTCATCGTCGTCCTCTCGATCAGGCGGGGTTGGGCTGGGAGAGGAACCGGTCCATCTCGCTCAGCATGCGGGTCACGGCGGTGCGCGCCGGGGCCTTGCCGGCCAGGGTGTCCGTCATGGCGTCGGCCATGCGCGTCTGGAAGTCGCTGCCGCCGCCGGTGAACCAGGCGTCGGGGTCGAAGACGGCGACCTCGGCCGCGGGGGCGTAGTCGCGCTGCGGGGTGAGCTCCTGGTACGCGGGCTCCTGCACGATGGGCTGGTAGGCCGGGATGTGGCCGGCCGAGGCCCAGGTCAGGCCCTCCTTGAGGAGGCCCGCGAGCACCCGGTAGGTCGCCTCGCGCCTGGCGGGGTCCGGCGTGCCCTGCTTGGGCAGCACGAACGCGTGCGAGTCGGCGTAGTTGGCCGGGGTGTCGAAGATCGCCGGGAACTGCGTGGCCCCGACGTCGGGGTTCGCGCCCTGGAACATCGGCAGGTCCCACTCGCCGGCGAACATCAGGCCGGTGCGGTTCGACATGAAGCGGCCGGACGCGGCGTTGCCGTCCTGGTTCTTCGCCGCGACCTTGCCGTCGACCATCGCCTGGAGGAACTCGAAAACCTCGGTGGCGGCCTCCTCGTCGAGCGCTGCGGGGCGGCCCGGCGTCAGCTCGTAGCCGCCGCCGTTCTGGGAGTACAGGCCCCAGAACATGCGCCAGCAGCCCGCGGGGTCGCGCTGGTAGCCCCAGCTGACCCCGGTCTCGCCCGTGACCTCGGCCATCGCGCGCCCCGCCTCCAGGAAGCGGTCGGCCCCGGCGACGGCGGCCAGGTCCAGCTTGCCGTCCGGCCCCGCGAGGCCGGCCTGCTGGACGATGTCGGGGTTGTGGAACGCGATGTACGGGTGGGTGTCCAGCGGCAGGGCGTAAAGCTGGCCCTCGAACTGGGCCTTCTGCCACACCGCCGGGGCGAAGTCGGCCTCGGTGATCCCCAGCTCGGCGAGCGCGTCCAGGTCGAACGGCTCCAGGAGCCCGCCCGGCGCATACCCGGCCAGCCGGGACATGTGCATGACGGCGGCCTCCGGCGGACGCCCGCCGGACGAGGCCATCGCCAGCTTCGTGTAGTACGGGGGTCCCCAGGCGAGCGTCGTGGTCTCGACGGCGATGTCCGGGTTGGCCGCGGCGACCACACCCGCCATCTCCTGCATGAGGGCGCCGTCGCCGCCTGAGAAGAGGTCCCAGACCATGACCGAGGTCTTGCCGGCGCCCGCGGCGCTCGGCGTGGCGCAGCCCGCGAGCGCGCCACCGAGCGCAACCCCGCCTGCCCCGACGAGGGCCGCGCGCAGCAGCTCTCGCCTGCTCAGCCCCCCGGAACTACCCACGAGACTGCGGGTTCTCGACGCGGCCACGGGGCTTCCTTGGCCCGGGATGCCACGTCCTCGTACTACGGTCATCATCGACCTCCAATGGTGCAACGTTGCGCTCCAACGTTGGATCACGATGGACTAGGACGGGCGTCCAGTCAAGAGGGCACATGGCGGAAGGAAGTGAAGGCTTGGCCGAGCAAGCGGGTCGACGGGTAGGGATCAAGGAGGTGGCCGCGGCAGCGGGCGTCTCGTGGAAGACCGTCTCCAACGTCGTCAACGACACGGGCCGGGTCGGGGACGTCACGCGGGCCCGGGTGGAGGCGGTGATCGCCGAGCTGGGCTACCGGCCCAACCTGGCCGGCCGCCAGCTCCGGCGGGGCCGCACCAACACGCTCGCCCTCGCGGTGCCCTGGGTGCACGCGCCGTACTTCTCGGTGCTGGCGCACGAGGTGATCGACGTCGGGAGTGCCCGCGGCTACCGCGTGCTCATCGAGGAGACCAGGTCCTCGCGCGACACCGAGCTGGAGGTGGCGCGCGGCTTCGACGTCCAGGCGATCGACGGCATCATCTTCTCGCCGCTGGAGCTGACCCCGGCCGAGATCGACGAGGTCCGCGGCCCCGTGCCCCTGGTGCTGCTCGGCGAGCGGGCCGACCCGGACCCCGCCCGCGAGCGGCGGACAGACCACGTGAGCATCGACAACGTCGACGCGGCGGCGCAGGTCACCAAGCACCTGCTCGACACCGGCCGGCGGCGGCTGGCCTTCCTCGGTGCCGAGCCGCGCGGCGCGGGCCGGACCGGTGCGCAGCGTGTGCAGGGCTTCTTCGACGCCCACGCGGCGGCCGGCCTGGAGGTCGACGAGCGCTGGGTGCTCCAGTGCCCGCAGTTCTCGCGCCCGTCCGGCGCCGCCACGATCGAGTCGGTCCTGGCGCGGATCGACCAGGTCGACGGGATCGTGTGCGCCAACGACGAGCTCGCGCTCGGCGCGCTGCACGCGCTGCGCCTCAACGGGGTGCGGGTGCCCGACGACGTGGCCGTGACCGGCTGGGACAACACCGAGGACGGCCGGTTCTCGAACCCCACGCTGACGACCGTGGCGCCGGACCTCCGGGCCATCGCGGAGACGGCGGTGGACCGCATCATCGCCCAGCTCGAGAAGCCGGGCGTCGACCCGGTCGACGAGGTCGTGCCGTACCGCCTGCTGGTCCGCGAGAGCAGCCGCGTCTGACCTGGTGACGGCCCCGGCCGGGGCCGTCGGCGGGCCGGCCGGCCGCCGACGGACCGGCCCGGCCACCGTCGGCGGGCGAATCGGGTGATACAACGTTGCATTCTTGGCGGAAGACGTGTTGAATCGCCGCGCACCTGTCGTAGACGCAATGGAGCAGCTGATGACTTTCCTCGACCGCTTCTCGCCCGAAGGGACGCCAACGGCGACCGCCGTCCCGCGGCCCGAGTACCCGCGGCCCCAGATGGTCCGGGACCACTGGCTCAACCTCAACGGATCCTGGCAGTTCGAGATCGACCCGGGCGACTCCGGGCTCGAGCGGGGTCTCGTCGAGCGGCCGCTCCAGGACGAGATCACCGTGCCCTTCGCCCCGGAGTCGGAGCTCTCCGGGATCGAGAACACCGACTTCCTCGAGGCGGTCTGGTACCGCCGCGAGATCACCGTCCCCGCGGAGTGGTCCGCCGTGAGCGACGACCCGCACGTGCTGCTGCACTTCGGCGCCGTGGACCACGACGCGACCGTGTGGGTCGACGGCACCGAGGTGGTGCGGCACCGCGGCGGGTTCACGCCGTTCACGGCCGACCTGCACGGGCACGCCGCCCCCGGCGACACCGTCACCGTCGTGGTGCGGGCCCGGGACACGCGCCACGGGCCGCAGGCCCGGGGCAAGCAGTCCAACCGGTACGCCAACTTCGAGTGCAACTACACGCGCACCACGGGGATCTGGCAGACGGTCTGGCTCGAGCCCGTGCCGGCCACGCACCTGCGCCGTCCGCGCATCACGCCCGACCTGTCGAGCTCGGCGTTCGACGTCGTCGTGCCGCTCTCCGCGAACCGCCGGGGCCACACGATCTCCGTCACGGTGACCGACGCCGACGGCGAGGTCGCGAGTGCCACCGCGCGCGCCGACCTCGACCTGGCGCCGGCGCTGCGCGTGGTCGTGCCGGCGGACCGCGTCCGCACCTGGGGCACGGAGGACCCGCACCTGTACGGGGTCGACATCGAGCTGCGCGACGCCGCCGGCGCCGTCGTGGACTCGCTGCGCTCGTACGCCGGCCTGCGCTCCGTCTCCATCGACGGCCAGGCGATCAAGATCAACGGCGAGCACGTCTTCCAGCGGCTGGTCCTGGACCAGGGCTACTGGCCGGAGTCGCTCATGACGGCGCCGTCGGACGCCGCGCTGCTGCGCGACATCGAGCTGGGCCTCGCGGCGGGCTTCAACGGCGCCCGCCTGCACCAGAAGGTCTTCGAGGAGCGCTACCTGTTCCACGCGGACCGGCTGGGGTACCTGGTGTGGGGCGAGTTCGGCGACTGGGGCGTCAGCGGCTACGGCACCCCTGCCGACGGCCAGCGGCCCACCACGTCGTACGTCGCCGAGTGGCTCGAGGCGCTGCAGCGCGACCACAACCACCCGTCGATCATCGGCTGGTGCCCCCTCAACGAGACGCACCAGGACCTGCACGACCGCATCACGCAGCTGGACGACGTGACCCGCAGCATGTGGCTCGCCACCAAGGTGGCGGACCCCTCGCGGCCGGTGCTGGACGCCAGCGGCTACTCGCACCGCGTGCCCGAGACGGATGTCTGGGACTCGCACCTGTACGAGCAGGACCCGGCGAAGTTCACGGAGCTGGTCGGCGGCCTGGCCGACGGCAAGCCCTACGGGAACGAGCGGGACAACGGCACGCCGATCTCCCAGCCGTACAACGGGCAGCCCTACTTCGTCAGCGAGTACGGCGGCATCTGGTGGAACCCGGAGACGGCGGCCAGCGCGTCGGGCAGCTCGCCCGACTCGTGGGGCTACGGCCAGCGGGTCGTGGACGAGGAGGAGTTCCACACCCGGTTCGCCGGTCTGACGGACCCGCTGCTGGACGACCCCCTGATGTTCGGCTACTGCTACACGCAGCTCACCGACGTGTTCCAGGAGGAGAACGGCATCTACCGGTTCGACCGGAGCGTCAAGCTCGACGTCGACCGTGTCCGTGCCGTGCAGGTGCGTCCGGCGGCGTTCGAGAAGGGCGCCGACGAGGCCTCCTGACCGCCCCACCGCACGTGTCAGACGTACAGGTCACCCGGGTGACCTGTACGTCTGACACGTCTACCGGACTGTGCACCTTGTAGGTCTCTTTAGTCTTTTTCAGCACATAACACCCCACCCACAGCGGCGCTTGGGGGGTGCACAATAGGCCGGTGACGTACCGGTTCCTCAAGCTCATCCTCTCGATCCTCGTGCTCGTGCTCCTGCGCCCGCGCGTGACTGGGCTGCAGAACATCCCGAAGCGTGGGGCCGTGATCCTGGCCAGCAACCACCTGTCGTTCATCGACTCGCTGCTGATCCCGATCATGGCGCCGCGGCACGTCGCGTTCCTGGCCAAGGCCGAGTACTGGACCGGCAAGGGCATCAAGGGCCGCCTCTCCCGCTGGTTCTTCACCAAGATGGGCGACATCCCGGTGCAGCGGGACGACCCTCGCGCCGGGCAGCGCTCGCTGGAGGACGCCCTGGCGGTGCTGCAGCGCGGCGGCGCGTTCGGCATCTACCCCGAAGGCACCCGTTCCCGGGACGGCAAGCTGCACAAGGGGCACACCGGCGTCGCGTGGCTCGCCCTGACCGGCAAGGCCCCCGTGGTCCCGGTGGCGCTGCTCGGCACGGACAAGGTGAAGCCCATCGGCAAGATGCCGCGGTTCGCCCGGGTCGAGCTGCACTTCGGTACACCGATCGACCCCTCCCGGCAGATCGCGGCCGGTACCAAGCCCGCGCAGGCGCGGCGCGAGCTGACCGAGCAGGTCATGCAGTCCATCCAGGCGATGAGCGGCCAGGAGCGCGCGGACTGAGGCCGGCGTGAGCGCGGCGTTGGGCCTGGGCAGGCGGGGCCCGTGGTTCGGTCTGGTCGCCGGCGTGGCGGCGCTGGGCGCGATCGAGGTGCTCGTGCAGCACCTCGTCGCGGGCGCCCTGCTCCCCGCGCCCGTGGCCCTGGCCGTCGACCTCCTCGTCGGGGTGCTCACGGCCGCCCTGGTGGTCCTCTTCGTCTCACCCCTGTGGTCGCGGCACCACGTGTCCGACGGCGTGGCCCGGCTCCGGCTCGGCTGGCTCGGCGCGGTCGACGTCGCGGCCCCCGACGTCGTCTCCGCGGCGGTGTACCGGCCCACCGCAGCTCGTCCCCTGGAGCTCGGTGCCGGGTTCGACGAGAGCACCGGCCGGCTCTCGCTGGTACGCACGACGACGTCGCCCGCTGTGCTGATCGAGCTGTCCCAGCCCGTAGCGGGGCGGGTGCAGGTGATGCGGAAGGTCCGGGCGACGTCGGTGCTCGTGGGCGTCGCCGCGCCGGACGAGCTGCTCCGGACGCTGACGCCCACGCCCCGCTGACGCACGTGTCAGACCCACAGGTCACGCGGGTGACCTGTGGGTCTGGCACTCGGGCGAGTGCGGCGTCAGAGGCGGGTGCGGCGTCAGAGGCGCGTGATCCGGATCGCGTCGGCCACGACGTACGCCGTCCCCTGTGTCCAGCGGCTGACCGCCACGACGGTGCGGGCACCCGCCGTCATCGCGTAGGTGCCGAGCGAGAGCCACGCCCCGCCGGCCGCGGACTGGTCCACGCGGATGGTCGACGAGCCGGTGCCGGTGTAGACGATGAACGGCGTGGACGTGTTGTAGCCGGCGATCCCCGGGAACCATGCCTCCACCCGGTACGAGCCGTTGGACGGGATGGTGGCCGAGTACGTCGCCAGGTCGCTGACCTCGGCCGGCGTGGCGTAGCGGTAGTCGGCACCGTACCGCTCGGCCGAGAAGGACGACGTCAGCCAGGAGGAGCCGGCGGAGAAGCCCGCCGAGGTGTTGTCGACGATCACCGACCAGCTCGTGCCGGCCAGGGCCGCGGCCACCTCGGACCGCAGCTGCGGCAGCATCGAGTAGAGGACGTCGCCCGGGCAGGCCGTCGCCGTGTAGTCCCGGTGCCCGTAGATCTGGGTCGGCGCGATGCCGTACTGGTCGCAGATGTACGCGCACAGCTCGACCAGCCGGCTCCAGAGCTGCGCGGGCGGCGTGGCGCTCGTGTAGGTGCCCTGGTTCTCGATGCCGATGGCCTGGCTGTTCTGGCCGGGTGCGTGCGCGCCCACGACCGTGCCGCTGCCGTTCTGCAGCCGCGACAGCGAGCCGTGCCGGCCCTCCATGACGTACCCGCCGCGGCTCACCGTGAGGTGCTGCCCGGTGTCCACCCAGCCGTTGGCGAAGTGCCACTGCTGGATGTCGCGCGCGATCTGGTACCCGGCGGCCTGCGAGTAGTCGGTGACGTTGGCCGACGCCGTGTGGTGGATCAGGATCTTGTTCGGGTTGGTGGCGACCGTGTCGATGGTGCCGCGGGCCGCCGCGGCGCCCCAGGTGGCGCAGCTCGCGATGGTCGGCGCGGCCACCTCGACCCCGGCCACGGCGCCGGGCGGCGCGTCGGCGGGCGCCTCGGGGTCGGGCGCCAGGGAGGGCGGGGCGTCGGCTGCTCTGCCAGGCGCCGCGGGGGCCGCTCCAGCAGGAGCGGCGGGTGCGGCGACGGCGGGCGCGGTGGCTATCGTCGCGCCCGCGGCACCGATGCCGAGGACGACGGCGCCGCGGAGCAGGTCACGCCGGTCGAGAGAGGAGTGGTCGTGGTCGGTGGAGCTGTGGTCGTGGTCGTGCACGGTGGGGCCTCCACGGGTCAATCGCGCTGGTACGAGCCGATTTCATCCGTAGTATCGGCCGACCTGCGACCCGCCGGGTACATCACATCCAGGCCATATCCCGCGTACGATGCCGGCGCCGCCACGGAGGCCGGACGCCCAGGCCACCGGGGTGACCTGGGCGTCCGGCATTGCGGTGAGCGGACTACTGCTCGATGCTCTGGCGGCTCTCGGACGAACCTCGCCCGATCGAGGTCGAGCCGGCCGTGTGCGCCACCTCGACCTTGCGGGGCTTCGCCTCCTCGCTGACCGGGATCGTCAGCGAGAGCACGCCGTCGGCGTACGAGGCCGAGATCCGGTCGAGGGCGAGGCCCCGGCCGACCGTGAGCTGTCGGGCGAACGTTCCCGTGGGCCGCTCGCGGACCAGCCACTGCGCGCCGTCGTCCGAACGCTGCGTGCGCTCGGCCCGGACGGTGAGCGTCCGGTCCTCGACCGAGACGTCGATGGTGCCGGGGTCGACACCGGGCAGGTCCATCGAGAGGACGTAGTGGTCACCGGTGCGGAACAGGTCCATCGGCATCGCGCCGGACTGCCGTGTGTTGCCGGCGAACGTGCTGAACATCCGGTCCATCTCCTGGAACGGGTCCCAGTAGGTAGCCATCGCGCATCACCTCCTATGACGATGCGGCCCTGGCCCCTCCAGGGCCGCAGCGATCGGCGACGGCCTCGGCCGCCGCCCGGCTACGCTTCAATTCTGGCACTCGACACCCGAGAGTGCCAACCCCCGTCCGGGCGATCCGTCAGGCCGCCGCTCGGCCCGTCAGGCCCACGCGGTCCAGGAGGTCGAGGGCGGGGCGGTGCTTGTTGAACGTGTACACGTGCAGGCCGGGCGTGCCGGCGTCGAGCACCTCGCGCGCGAGCGCCGCGGAGTACTCGATGCCGTGCGCATGCTGGGCCTCGGGGTCGACGGCGCCGTCGGGCGCGGTGAGCCGGTCGAGGTCGCGCAGGAGCTCCGCAGGCGCCGCCACCCCGGTGAGCTCCTGGACCCGGCGCAGGCGGCGGGCCTCGGTGGTGGGCAGGATCCCGGCGAGGATCGGGATGGTGACGCCCTCCGCCCGGGCCGCCTCGACGAACCCGGTGTACGAGTCCGCGCGGTAGAAGAACTGGGTGATCGCGAAGCTCGCGCCCGCCTCCTGCTTCTCCAGCAGCCGCCGCACCTCCTGCTCGCGCGTGGTGCCGGCCCCAGGGTTGCCGTCGGGGAACGTGGCGACGGCGATGGCCAGCGGCCGGGCGGCCGAGCGCAGCGCCGTGCTGACGTCGGCGGCGCACCGCCGCTCGTCCACCTGCCGCAGGAGCCGCACCAGGTCCACGCTGGAGCGCACGCCGTCGGCCGGCGGGCGCCAGTCCGGCTCGTCGCGCGGCGGGTCGCCGCGCAGGGCGAGGAAGGACCGCACCCCGGCCTCGAGGAACTCCTCGATCACCGCGGACACGTCCTCCTGGGACGCGCCCACGCAGGTCAGGTGGGCCACCGGGAGCACGGGCGTGCCGCGCAGCAGCGTGGCGAGCACCTCGCGCGCGGTGGCGCGGTCGCCGCCGGCCGCCCCGTAGGTCACGGAGACGAAGTCCGGGCGAGCCGCCACGAGCCGCTGCGCCGTCTCCCAGAAGTTGGGTGCGGCGTTCGGCCGACGCGGGGGCATCAGCTCGAACGACACCGTGGGGCGGTGGGGGTGCGGCTCGGCGACCATGGCTGCTCCATCGAACCTGGCGTGAGCACCTTGCGTCCCTCGCACCGCGGCGACGCGGCAGGAGATCGGCAGGTTGCTGCGGTGTCAGGGAGCCAGGACTCTCGACCGCTCTGGATGGGGTTCGCCACCATGCTAAGCGACCGTCCAGCACTGGGACAGAATTCGTCCGTAAGTCGAGACGGCCCGGTCCACGGTGTGTGGACCGGGCCCGCCCGCTACTTCACCGACCCGGCCACCAGGCCGCCCACCAGGCGCTTCTCGATGATCATGAACAGGATCACCACGGGCACGATCGCCACGACGGACACCCCGAACACGTAGTGCCACGACGTCTCGTACTGGCCCACGAACTTGGTGAGCGCCACGGACAGCGGCTGGTTGCCCGCCGTGGTGAGCAGCACCAGCGAGGCCGCGAACTCGTTCCAGGAGGCGACGAACGTGAACACGACCGCCGTCACGATGCCCGGCCAGACGAGCGGCAGGTTGATCTTGGTCAGGACGGCGAACGTGCCGGCGCCGTCGAGCTGCGCCGCCTCGTCGACCTCCTTGGGGATGCCCGCGAAGAAGCTGTGCATGATCCAGACCGCGAAGGACAGGTTGAACGCGGCGTTGACCAGGATCATCGCGACCCACGTGTCGAGGATCCCGATGGCGATGAACTGCCGGAACAGACCCGACGTCAGCACGGCGGGCTGCACCATCTGGGTCACGATCACGAGGAACAGGAAGAAGAGCCGGCCCTGGAACCGGAACCGCGCCGTGTAGTAGGCGGCGGGCAGCGCCACGGCCAGCACGAGCAGCGTGGCGCACAGCGAGATCACCAGGGTGGAGATCAGGTTCTGCGCCAGCGGCGTCTCGGGCGTGGACCACATCGTGACGTAGTTGTCCCAGTGCCACTCCGTGGGGAAGTAGGTGGGGTCGACCGACCTGATCTCCGCCTTGGTCTTCACGGAGCCGAAGAACATGATCAGGTACGGCAGCAGGAAGACCACCAGCACCACGAGCCCGGCCAGCAGCCGGAGCAGCAGCGACCCGAGCGGCACCTGGTCGGTCGTGTACTTCCGCACCCTCCTCCGGTTGTCGGACGGCGGCCGGGTCGCGCTGCGCGAGGTGGTCCCCGGGTCGGTGATCGCGGTCATCAGACCTCCTCCAGGGGGCGGACGACCCGCACGTAGACGGCGACGATGGCGATGACCACCAGGAACGCGATGACGGACAGCGCGCTGGCCAGGTCGATCTGCCGCTGGTTCTGCATGTACTTGAAGATCATCGTCATGACGGTGTCGGCGTCGTACCCGGGGATGGACCCCGTCATGACGCGCAGGATCGGCAGCGAGTTGAACACGTTGATGATGTTGATCAGCACCGCCACCGAGATGGCACCCCGCAGCTGCGGCAGCACCACGCTGAAGTAGGTGCGCACCCCGCTGGCCCCGTCGATGCGCGCGGCCTCCACGGTCTCGCCGGGCACCGTCTGGAGCCCGGCGAGCACCGTGTAGGTGGTGAACGGCAGCGACACGAACACGGCGACCGCCATGGCCCACGCGAACGCGGTGCCGGGGTGCCGCGTCCAGCCGTAGCCCTCCGGCGTGCTGATCAGGCCGACGTCCACCAGGAACGAGTTGATGATGCCGAAGTACGGCTCCAGGCCGTAGTGGACCACCAGCGTCGTCATGACGACGCTGGAGGCCCACGGCACGATGACGGCCATCCGGACCAGGCGGCGGCCGGGGAATGCCTTGTTCAGCAGCGCCGCGAGCGCCAGCGACCCGATCAGGGTGCAGCCGACGACGACGACCACCCACACGACCGTGCGCCCGAGGATCGGCCAGAAGTACTGGAAGCCGATGACCGTCGCGAAGTTCGCGAGGCCCACTCCCCCGTCGTCCACGCCGCTCTGGCTGATGTCGCGTGTCGAGTTCCAGAACATCAGGCCGACCGGGAACAGGACCACGGCCGCAATGAGTGCGACCGCGGGCCCGATCCACGGCAGGGCCTTCAACAGGTCCTTCACCAAGTTCCCCGTGCTTTCGGTTCAGCGTTGCGTGTGGTCAGCCGTGCCGGGCACGGCGGTCGGTGCGGGGCGTCAGCCCGCGTCGACCTGTTCCTGGATCTCGGTCAGGACGTCCTGCGCCGACTTCTTCCCGTCGAGCTGACCGAAGAGCGCCTTGAACGCGGAGTCGGCCGCGGCCCAGTCCGGGTTGGTGCTCGGGTAGAACTGCGCGTCGGGCAGCACCTCGAGGAACGGCGCGAGCGCCTCCTCGCCGGCGAGCTGCTCCGAGCCCGAGAGGGTCGTAGGCAGGAAGCCCTCGGCCTGGACCCACGGCACGTAGACGTCGGCGGAGTAGAAGTAGTCGAAGAAGGCGGTGATGGCCTCCTGCTTGTCGCCGTCGTTCTGGAACGCCATGAGGTGGTCGGCCACCCCCAGCGTGAACGGCGAGCCGTCCTCGGTGGGGATCGGGTGGATCGAGTACTCCAGGTCGGGGTTGTCCGACTCGATCTGCCCGACGCTCGGCGGCAGGCCGACCTGCATGCCGACCTTGCCCTGGACGAAGATGTCGAACAGCGGGCTGCGGTCCGTCGCGCCGGCGTCGGCCTGCGTGGCGCCCTCGTCGATCATCTTCTTGACGAACTCGGCACCCGGGAGGTTCTCGGGGGTGTCGATCGTGATGGCCTCGGCGTCGCCGAAGGTGCCGCCGCCGCCCCACAGCCACACCGCTGCCTCGGCCTGCGCCTCCTCCGAACCGAGCGGCATGCCGTAGCCGGCCACGCCGCCACCCAGCTCCGAGACCTTCTTGGCGGACTCGAGCAGCTCGTCCCAGGTGGTGGGCACCTCGGCGCCCGCCTCCTCCAGGAGCGCGTCGTTGACGAACAGCGCACGGGCCGACGCGATGAACGGCAGGCCGTAGGTGGTGCCGCCCACCTGGGCGTTCTCCAGGAACGTGGGCTGGAAGTCGGCGTAGGTCTCCTCGGAGGTGACCTCCTCGACCGGGTACAGCAGCTCGTCCTCGGCGAAGCCGGCGAAGGGGCCGCCGTTGTAGATGTCGGGTGCGTCGCCGCCCTGGATCTTGGTGGCGATGACGGACTCGAGGTTGTCCCAGGACTCGACCTGGAGGTTGACGTCGATGTCGGGGTTCTCCTCCTCGAACCCGGCGATCACGTCGTCCCAGTTTCCCTGGGTGGCGTCGGAGTAGCTGGGGACGAGCAGGTCGAGAGTGGTCCCGTCGCCGGTCGCCTCCCCGCTGGACCCGCCGAACCCGCAGGCCGTCAGTCCGGTTGTCGCGGCAAGCGTGATCGCCATGATCCCGCCGAGCCTCTTGTACTGCGCCATTGCCGTCCCTCTCCTTCGTGGTGGTGCAGGTCACGTTTTCACTCGGGTCGGAATCTGTCAATGGTTCTAACAAACCTGTGACACACGGGTGACACAGCGTTTCCAGACCTGCCCCTGGGGCAACCAAGAGGCAGCGAGAAGGGCCGCAGCCGGCGGCTGCGGCCCTTCTCCTGGCGGGTTTCCGGGCCGACGGCGAGGTGCGCCGACCCCTGTGGTCAGCAACCGCAGAGCTCGGGGATCCAGCCGGTGCCCGAGGCGAAGCGGGAGGTCCCCGGGTAGGTGACCTTCCAGTACCCGTCGCGAGCGTTGACGACCGTCGAGATCCGGCCGTCGGACCCGATCTTCAGGTCCCGCACGAAGACGGCTCTCTTCTCGCCCCACGGGCCGTCGGGGTCGTACGAGAGGATCGCGGCGCCCGAGCGGAGCCGCAGCCACGAGACGGAGCCGTCGTCGGCGACCCGCAGCACCTTCGCGGTCGCGTTGATCCGCACGGGACGACCGTCGGTCGCATCCGACGAGATGCCCGCGTGGACCGTGGTGGCGCGGCGGAACTGCACCCGCTGCGCCTCGTTCACGTCGATCTGGTGCCGCACCCGGGTCCCGTCCGCCTTGCGGATCACGGTGAACACCTCGACGCCCACCCGGTAGGTCCCGGGGTCGATGGTCCCGGTAAAGTTGATGGCGCCCCGCTTGACCATGGCGGTGCTGCTGGTGCGCTTCAGGACGATCGTGCGCTTGCGCACCGGCTCACGGTCGATCTTCTGGAGCGTGACCTCGACCTCCGCGCCGAGCATGGTGCCACCGGAGGCCTTCAGGGCGACGGTGTACCCGAACCTGGCGGGGCGGAGCTCCTGCTCGTCCACGTCGGCCCAGATCGTGGAGCCCGAGGCGTACATCGACGTGGTGACCGTGGTGCCCTGGCGCGTGTGGACATCGACGACCGGCAGCGCCGCCGCCTGTGCCGCCGGGGCGACGACGAGGCCCCCGGCGAGCAGGGCCGTGGCGGAGGCCAGTGCCACCAGGCCACGGCGGAAGAGAGAGGTACGAGACGTGCTGTGCAGAGACATCGTGGTGTTCCCGTCCTTCGGAGGATGCCCGTCCCGAGCACGTCGCTCGCCGTCGGGCTTGTACACACCAGTACGGACGGGTGCCGGGAATCGTTGTGGGTGAAGACGGCGAAGGGCCGCGGCCCGCGGCCGCGACCCTCGCCCTGCCCTGCGGCCGACGACGGGACCCACCGCCTGCCTCGTACGGTCAGCAGCCGCAGCCCACGTCGCCCTGCCCGATCCACGCCACGGAGGCGGCGCGGCTCGAGGTCCCCTGGTAGGTGACCTTCCACCAGCCCTTGCGGGACTCGACGACCGTCGAGATCCGGCCGTCGGTCCCGATCTTCAGGTCCCGCACGAAGACGGGCTTCCTCGGCTCGTTCGGGCCGTCCGCGTCGAAGGAGAGGACCGCGGTACCCCAACGGTTCGGGCCCCACGAGAGAGTCCCGCGGTCGATGACCAGGATCTTCGTGGTGGCGTTGATCCGCGCGGGACGGCCGTCCGTCGCCTGCGTGCTGATGCTCCCGTCGGTCCGCGTGTCACGGCGGAGCTGCACCGTCTTGCCGTTGCTCACGTCGACGAGGTGCCGGACCCGGGTGCCGTCGGGCTTGCGCACCACCGTGAACACCTCGACGCCCACGCGGTACGTCCCGGGCTGGATGACCGCTCCGTTGAAGTCGAGGGTCCCCCTGCTCAGGAAGCCGGTGGTGCTGCGCTTCATCTCGATGGTGCGCTTGCGCACCTGCCGGCTGTTGATCTTCTGGACCGTGACCTCGACCTCCGCGCCCAGCATGGTCCCGCCGGACGCCGCGAGGGCGACCGTGTAGCCCACCTCGGCGGGGTAGAGCTTCTGCCGCTCCACGTCGCCGGTGATCGTCGAGCCCGAGGCGTACATCGACGTGGTGACCGTGGTGCCCTGGGACCGGTGGACGTCGACCACCGGCAGCGACGACGACTGCGCCGTCGGGGCCACGACGAGGCCCGAGGCGAGAAGAGCCGCGGAGGTGGCCAGCGCCACCAGCCCCCGGCGGAGCAGAGGGGTACGGGACGTGCTGAGCAGAGACATCGCGAGTTCCTGTCTGTCGACGGTGCCTGTCCCGCCGCGCACACCGCTCGGCGCCAGGCTCCACCACCGTCCACGGACGGGAGCACCAGAACGTTGTGGGTGAAGAGAGCACGAGAGCGCCCGCCCGGTCGGGACCGGACGGGCGCTCTTCGGCTCGCGCTGCCTACCGCGCGGTGCTCATCGTTCCGTGGCGCCGATCATCGGCAGGCCGAACGACAGCCCGACGGCGAGGATGCCGCCCACGAACACGTACGGCGACGATGCCGCGTCGCCGATCGAGCCGACGGCCATCAGCGCGAACCCGCCCAGGAACAGGGCGAAGCACACGATGAAGCGAACCACCAGCGCCGCCGTGGGCTCCTGCTTCTGCCTGCGTGCCACCTCGAAGTTGCTCATGAGCCAAATCTACCGGCTCACGATGACCGGCAGCTCGTCCTGCACCCCGTTGACCGTGACGGTCACCGTGGCCCGGCCGGCGCGCAGGGCCGACAGCTCGTGCATCGCGGGGTCGAGCGCGAGCACCGCGTGGCGGGAGCAGTCCCGCAGGGCGGCGCGGCCCCGCTCGTCCGTCACGCACACGCCCGGGCCGCCCCAGCGCGACGAGACGGGCCAGGCCACCGGCACCTCCCGGGTCCCGTCCTGCACGACGACGGCGCTCACTACCGCGGTGCCGCCCACCTCGAGCGACTCCGGCCCGGAGACCGTCACCTGCTCGGCACGGGTGTTGACCTCCCAGGCCAGCCAGGGGTCGGCGGACCGGCCGCCGGCCGACGGTCCCGACACACGGCCCGACGCCGGGTGGACGCCCAGCATCGACCAGCCCGTGAAGCCGCCGTCGGCCGGGGTGCTCGCCGGGCCCTTCCCGGAGTTGCCGTTGACCAGGTACGGCACGCCGTCCTGCGTGCTCGCGTGGAAGACGCCCACGTGGGAGCCCACCGAGGCGATCGACTTGCCGGACGACTCCTCGAACTCCTCGAACCACCCGCGCAGCGTGTCGGCCTCCAGCCGGTCGGTGAGCTGGCTGGCCTTGGTCGGGAGCGGGTCGTCGAGGGGGTGGTGGGCGAACACCAGCACACCGGTGACGGCGCGGTCGGTCGCGGCGTCGTCGAGCGCCTCACGGAGCATCCGGACCTGCGCGAAGTCCGTGCCCAGGCGGCCCGAGGACGAGTCGAGCATGACGAGCCGCGTCGTCCCACCCGCCCGACCCGGGGTCGGGACGTCCAGCACGCGGGTCCGCTCGCCGAACTCCTCCTCGAAGTTGGCGATCGAACCGCCCATCACCTCGTGGTTGCCGGGCACGTAGTACCAGGGGAAGTCCGCGCCGGAGAGCTCCTCGGTGAGGACGCGGCGGGCGAGGTCGAAGTCCTCGGGGGCGGCCTCGTCCACCAGGTCGCCGTTGATGACCAGCAGGTCCGGGTCGTCGGCGACGATCTCGCGGAGCGCGTCGCGGGCACCGGCCACGGCGCCCGACTCGGGGTCGCGCGCCACGAACTGGGCGTCGGACAGGACGGCCACCCGCAGGGGCGCGCCGTCAGTGGCGCCGTCGGCCGCCACGACCGGGTCCTCGACGCGGGGCGTCTCGGGGGCGTCCACCGCGGGCGGCACCTGCGCGGCGATCGCCGACAGGGTCAGCGCGCCCGTGTACTGCTCGCCCGCCGTCGTCTCCAGCGCGCGCACGCGCTGCAGCCTGAGCGGGAACGCGACGCCGTCGGGCACCGGGAAGGTGACCTGCCGCCAGCCGGTCCAGGTGACCTCGGGGCCGTCGAGCTGCGTGACCACGCCGTCGCCCTGCCGCACCTGGAGCCGCAGCCAGGCGCCGTGGCCGTCGCCGTCCACCCACATCGTCACCGCGCGAGGCGCGCCGGGCAGCTCGCGCCCGCCCGCCGCGGCCTCCGGCAGCACCGCGTACTGGCCGCGCGTGGCCGTGGACCGTGTGAAGTCGTACGTCATGCGCAGGCCCGCCGCGCCGTCGTGTCCCGCTGCCGGAGCGAGCGAACCGCCCGGCGCCCGGTCGTTCGCCGAGGTCCAGGAGGCGGCGTCCGCGAAGTCGGCGACGACGTCCTCCTCCAGGCTGACCGTCACGGCCACCTCGGTGGTCAGGTCCGTCCCGGCCGGGCCGGGCACGGTCAGCTCGAAGGTCGTGCCGCCCACCGCCGCGAGCGCGCGGACCTCGAAGGACCCGTCGGCCTGGGGGACGAGCTCGGCGACCGGCTCACGGGTCGCACGCACCCCCGCGATCCGGGGCTCGCCCGGCTCGACCGCCGTCACCGTGACGTCCCGTGCCTCGATCGGTGCCGAGAACCCCCGCGCGTCGTAGCCGGTCAGCACGAGCGGCGCGGTCGCGTCGGCGTCCTCCAGCCCGACGACCGGCGTGTCCACACCGGTCCGGACCAGGCTGCCCAGCACCTCCACCTCGGTTGTCCCGGAGGCAAGACCCCAGCGGCTCAGGGACGCCGCGGTGACGACGGTGCTGCCGGTCCGGCGGCCGGTCACCACGCCGTCGCGCACGGAGGCGACCCGCCCGTCGCGGGCGCGCCACGAGGAGGGCTCGGTCGCGACAGGACCCATGGCGTCGTCGTACCCCTTGCCGGTCAGGGTGCGGTGCAGACCGGGGAAGACGCGGTCGGCGTCGTCCGCCGGGACCGTGGTGCGCACGTCGTAGGCCGCGACGCGGCCCGACCCCGCGGGGACGTAGAGGCCGAGGCCGTTCGCGTCGGACCGCTCGTAACCGTCGGAGGGGCTGTTCAGGATCGTGTTGGCGCTGTCGCCGGGCAGCCGGGCGACCATCTCGGAGGAGCCACCGCCGTCGAGGTTGATCGCGTCGTCGGCACCGAGCTGGGCCATGAGCTCGCCCAGCTCGTAGAGGTTCATCCCGATGCTGTGGGTCTGGCGGCCGTCGACCACCACGAAGTACGCGCGGGTGCCGGACGCGTCGAAGCCGACCGCGGTCCGCGGGTGCCGCAGCTCCACGTGGTCGCCGGTCGCGGAGGTGACCTCGCCGTCCTCCAGCAGCGGGTCCTCCGGGCCGCCGCCGATCGCGACGGCGACGTCGCCCGCGTCGGCGCGGACGCCGTACGCCAGGTCGACGTGGTCGCCTGGCCGCAGGGCGGCCAGCGCGTCGGCCGCGGCTCCGGGCCGGGCCACGACGGCGCGCGTCCCGTCCGGGAGCTGCCCGTCCCCGGGCTGCCCGACGGCGGTCACGGTGCCGTCCGCGGAGACCGTCACCTCGACACCCTGCTCGCCGGCCGCCAGGGGACGGGTGCGCGTGAAGGCGCCCCACCCGGCGTCGAACACGGCCACCCCGGCCTGGGGCAGGGCCGTGACGTTCAGGCCGCTGACCGGGACCTCGGTACGGGCCCCGGCGTCGGCGCCCGACGCCGAGGCCCAGCTCACCGAACCCTCGAGAAAGATCTGCGCCAGCCGCCCCACGCCGTCCGACCCGAACGCGACCGAGCGCTCCCGGCCCGGCGACGCGGACTTGACCAGCGTGCCGTCGTCGACGCTCGCGCCGAGGGCGGCACCCGAGTTGTTGATGTCGAAGTAGTCGCCGTTGATCGCCGCGATCGCGCCGCGGGAGGAGGCCATCTCGGAGACCGGCGCGGTGTCGGCGACGTGCTCCGGTCCCACGTAGCCGACGCGCACCGTGCCCCGGGGCACCTGCCCGTCGGCGCCCGCCGCGCCGAGGTCCGCGACGAGCACCTCGCCGCTCAGCCAGCCGTCCTCGCCCAGCCGCGCGAACCGCGTGAGCTCCAGGCCAGGCGCGATCCGCCGCTCCTCGCGGCGGGTGACGATGGCGTCGCCGCCGTCGTCGAGCCGGAGCGGGGTGACTTCTCCGGAGGTCCCCGCGGATCTTCCGGACGGCAGCAGAGTGCTCGCGAACGGGGTCGGAGCGGTCAGCGCCGTCGCGGCGCGCGGTACGTCCTCCGGTGCGGGGAGCGGCGCCGCGAAGGCGCCGTTCGCGGGAGCCACGAGAAATGCGGCGGCAACTGTGCAGGTCAGCGCTTTGGTGAGTATTCCTCGCGGCTTTTCCGGCCGTGCGCCGGACAGGACTCGTCGCATGCTCGTTCCTTCTGGGGAGTCGGGGGGAGCGTTCTGCGGCAGGGTTGCGCGGCGAGGTTATGGCCCGACGACCAAAGTGTGAATATCACCCGAATCGCAACGTTGTTCACTGAACGCGAAACATGGGCGAGTTCGGGTGACACTACGATGCGTTCGTGGCAAACACGTCCCCGGCCTTCGACCAACGTCCTGCCCGTGTGCGCACGGACTGGGGCATCTCCGGTGCGCTCGCCCTCACCGCCACCGATGCGCGCTCGTCGCTCGTGGTCGTGGTGGACGTGCTCTCCTTCTCGACCACGGTCACCGTCGCCTGCGAGCAGGGCGCCGGCGTGTACCCGTTCCCGTACCACGATCCCGCCGGGGCGGCCCGACTCGCGCGCACCATGCGCGCGGCCCTCGCCGGCCCGCGGTGGGAGGACGGCATCAGCATCTCGCCCGCGTCACTGCAGGACCTCGACGCCGAGCGCCTCGTGATCCCGTCGCCCAGCGCCGCGCAGATCTGCCACACCATCGCGAACCGCGGCGCCCTGATCGTCGCCGGCAGCCTGCGCAACGCGAAGGCCGTGGCCGGCCTCGCCGCCGCGCACCTGGACGCGTCCGAGCGGCACGACGTCGTGCTGGTCCCCGTGGGCGAACGCTGGCCCGACGACACGCTGCGCCCCGCCCTCGAGGACTACCTGGCCGTCGGCTCCATCGCCGCGCGCCTCACCGCGATGCTGCCTGACGTGAGCATCTCCCCCGAGACCGAGGCCACGGTCACGCTGTGGAAGGGCACCCGGGACATCGTCGACTCCGTGGGCGGCACGGCGAGCGGCCGCGAGCTCCTCGACTCCGGGTTCGCCGACGACGTCACGATCGCCACCGAGGTCGACGCCACCGACGTGGTGCCGGTGCTGATGGACGGCGCGTTCGTACCGCTGGGGCACCGCGTCGCCGCGGCCCGGGGGCGCCGGAACGTCGGCGCGAGCGTCCGCTAGCCCCTCGTGAGCCGGCCCGCGAGGGCCGTCACGATCTGGATGTCGCCGTCGAGCCAGGGCACGTCGTCCAGCTCGGCCGCGGTGAGCCAGCGCAGCTCGTCGTGGTCTTCCAGAGGCTCGGGCGTGCCGTGCGCCAGCAGCGCGAGCCACACCCGCATCCGGTGCCGTTCGGTGATGGGCCACGCGCCGTCGTCGGGGCCGGGTACCTCGGCGCCCACGTCGACCCGCACCCCGAGCTCCTCGGCGAGCTCACGGCGCAGCGCGTCGACGTGCGCCTCACCGGGTTCGACCTTGCCGCCGGGGAGCTCCCAGCGGCCGGCGAGCGCCGCCGGCGCCGAGCGACGCGCGGCGAGCAGCCGGGTGGGCCGGTCCAGGTCGTCCACGATCGCGGCGGCGACCACGTCGATAAGGGTCTGCTGCATGCCGAGCAGTCTTCCACCCGGACCGTCCGGCCGGACCGGCGAGCCACCACGTCCGGACACAGCACGACGACGGCGCCTCTGGGGAATGGCGCCGTCGTCGGGGAACTGCTGCGTGTCAGGCGACGATGTCGAACTCGTTCGCCTTGGCGATCGCCTCCGCGCGTGAGGACACGCCGAGCTTGCGGTACACACTGCGTACCTGCGTCTTCACCGTGTTGCGGGTGACGTAGAGCCGTCGAGCGATCTGCTCGAGTGTGGCGTCCTCGGTGAGGTTCGCCAGGATCACCCGCTCACGACGAGTGAGGCTGGGGAGACGGTGGTCAAGGGTCATCGCGGTCATGGTCGTTTTCCTCCACACAGCGGCCGGTTCTGGGGTTCCGGCCTACGGTTGCTGCTATGAGAAGGACTTGGCCGCCGTAACTTCATGACGCGGTTCTGAAAGAACTTCTTGACTGTTACCTTTCCGAGATCAAAATCGCCCCCCGAGGGCACGAAAGTGCACCTAAGGGGGCGATTTCGCCCGCTCGGTCCTGCTGACCCCGGGACCGGGTCAGCTCCCGGTGTGCTCCGCGTACTGGGCGGCGGTGAGAAGCTCACCCGTACCGGACACCTCGACCTTGAAGAGCCAGCCCTTACCGTACGGGTCCTGGTTGACGATCTCCGGGTTGTCCACGGCCTCGGCGTTCACCTCGGTGACGGTGCCGCTCACCGGGGAGTAGAGCTCGGACACCGACTTGGTGGACTCGATCTCGCCCACCACGGAGCCCGCCTCGATGGTGGCACCCACCTCGGGCAGCTCGAGGTAGACCACGTCGCCGAGCGCCTCGGCGGCGACGTCGGTCACGCCGATGACGGCGGGGGTGGACCCGTCCAGCCACTCGTGCTCGGTGGTGTACTTCAGGTTCTCGGGGAAGTCAGCCATGACAGCTCCTTGCGTGTAGGTCAGTTCTGAGGACGACGGTAGAACGGCATGGGCACCACCACGAACGGTTCGGCCCGCCCGCGCACGTCGACGGCGAGCTCGGTGCCCTCGGCCGACACCTCGGGCGTCACGTAGGCCATCGCGATCGGGTAGCCGAGCGTGGGCGACGGCGCGCCGGACGTCACGCGCCCGACGACGGCCCCCACCTCGGTGCCGACGCCGCGCTGCACCACGTCGTAGTCCGCCCGCGCGGGGCGACGGCCCTCGCCCCGCAGCCCGACGAGCACCCGCACGGGCGCCGACTCCTTGCGCGCGGCCAGGGCGTCCCGGCCGACGAACGGGACCGGCGTGCCGTCGTCCGACACCTTGTCGAGGCGCACCACGCGGCCCATCCCTGCCTCGAAGGGCGTGGTCGTGGTGTCGAGCTCGTGGCCGTAGAGCGGCATGCCCGCCTCGAGCCGCAGCGAGTCGCGGGCCGAGAGGCCGGCCGGGACCAGCCCGAGGGGCTCGCCCGCCGCGAGCAGGGCGCGCCAGAGCGCCACGGCCCGGTCGGCGGGGACCCAGAGCTCGAACCCGTCCTCGCCGGTGTAGCCGGTGCGACCCACGAGCAGCGGCTCGCCCTGGAACCGCATGCCCATGCAGGCGTAGTACTTGAGGTCGGCGAACGCGGTGCCGCCCGAGATCTCGGCGTCCTCCACGAGGCCCTCGGTGGCGAGCATGATCTCGACGGCCCGCGGACCCTGCACCGCGATCAGCGCCTGACCCGGCTGGACGTCCTTGAGCACCACGTCGAACCCGGCGGTGCGCTCCTGCAGCTTGCCCAGCACGAGCTCGGCGTTGGCCGCGTTCGCGATGACGGAGTACTCGCCGGGGGCGTGGTGGTAGACGATCAGGTCGTCCAGCACGCTGCCGTCCTCGGCGCAGATCATCGAGTAGCGCGCGCCCATCTCGCGGACCTTCGAGATGTAGCCGACGAGGGCGTGGTCGAGGAACGCCGCGGCGTCGGGCCCCGTCACGTTGATGTTGCCCATGTGCGACAGGTCGAACAGGCCGGCGGCCTCGCGCACGGCCCGGTGCTCGGCCAGGTCGGACGTGTAGCGCAGCGGCATCAGCCAGCCGCCGAACGGCGTCATCGAGGCGCCGAGCGCCACGTGCTCGTCGTACAGCGGGGTCTTGCGGTCCTCACCCATGGATCAATCCTCTCGTCGGCCCGTTGTCAGACGTACAGGTCACCCGGGTGACCTGTACGTCTGACACGTGCGGCTCCGTCTGACAGCTCACTCGGCGAAGGCCTCGACCGGCGGGCACGCGCACACCAGGTTGCGGTCGCCCTTGGCGCCGTCGATGCGGCGCACCGGCGGCCAGTACTTCGCGGCCCGCAGGCTCGCCACGGGGAACGCGGCCAGCTCGCGCGAGTACGGCTTGGTCCACTCGTCCGTCATGACCGACGCCGCGGTGTGCGGCGCACCGCGCAGCGGCGAGTCCTCGGCGGTCCAACGGCCGGCCGCGACGGCGTCGATCTCGCCGCGGATGGCGATCATCGCGTCGACGAACCGGTCGAGCTCGGCGAGGTCCTCCGACTCCGTGGGCTCCACCATGAGCGTGCCCGGCACCGGGAACGCGAGGGTGGGGGCGTGGAAGCCGTAGTCCATGAGGCGCTTGGAGACGTCCTCCGCGGTCACGCCGGTCTCGGCGGTGATCTTGCGCAGGTCGAGGATGCACTCGTGCGCCACGAGGCCGTTCGGGCCCGTGTAGAGCACCGGGAAGTGCGGGTCGAGCCGGCTCGCCACATAGTTGGCGGTGAGGACGGCGGCCTTGGTCGCCTCGGTCAGCCCGTCCGGCCCCATGAGCGCCACGTAGGCGTACGAGATCGGCAGGATGCCGGCGGAGCCGTAGCGCGTCGAGGCCACGGGGATGCCCGCCGCCCCGGCCTCGCCGGCCCCGACGCCCGGCGTCGGGTCACCCGGGAGGAAGGGCACGAGGTGCTCGGCCACGGCGACCGGGCCCACGCCGGGGCCACCGCCGCCGTGCGGGATGCAGAACGTCTTGTGCAGGTTCAGGTGCGAGACGTCGCCGCCGAACTCGCCCGGCCGGGCCAGGCCGACCAGCGCGTTGAGGTTGGCGCCGTCGATGTACACCTGGCCGCCGGCCTCGTGCACCAGGTCGCAGACCTCGCGCACGTGCTCCTCGTACACGCCGTGCGTGGACGGGTAGGTGATCATGATGCCCGCCACCTGCGGGCCGTGCTGGTCGAGCTTGGCGCGCAGGTCGTCGAGCAGGATCTCGCCGTCGTCCGCCGTGGACACCACCACGACGCGCAGGCCCGCGAGCGCCGCCGAGGCCGCGTTGGTGCCGTGCGCGGACGCCGGGATGAGCACGATGTCGCGGTGCTCCTCGCCGCGCGACGCGTGGTAGCCCTTGATCGCGAGCAGGCCGGCGAACTCGCCCTGGCTGCCGGCGTTGGGCTGCACGGAGACGGCGGCGTAGCCGGTGATCTCGGCGAGCTGGCTCTCCAGCGCGGTGACGAGCTCGGTGTAGCCCTGGGTCTGGTCGACCGGGGCGTACGGGTGGATGTCCGCGAAGCCGGGCCAGGAGATGGCCTCCATCTCGGCGGTGGCGTTGAGCTTCATGGTGCAGGAGCCCAGCGGGATCATGGTGCGGTCCAGGGCCAGGTCCTTGTCCGAGAGCTTGCGCAGGTAGCGGAGCATGCTGGTCTCGGAGCGGTGCTGGTGGAAGATCGGGTGCTGGAGGTAGTCGGTCGTCCGGACCATCTCCGCCGGCAGGGCCGAGTCGAGGACCGGGCCGGACACGGCGAAGGGCTCGTCCGAGAACACTGCGAGCACGTTCGCAACATCCTGTGCCGTGGTGGTCTCGTCCGTGCTGATCTGGACGTGGTCCGCGTCCGGCACGAACAGGTTGTACCCGGCGTCGGCCGCAGCACGGGCGACCTCCCGGGCCCTGCCCGGGACCACGGCGCGGACCGTGTCGAAGAAGACGTCGTGCTCGACCTTGACGCCTGAGGCGTGAAGGCCCTCGGCGAGAGACAGCGCGTACCCGTGCACGCGAGTCGCGATCGCCTTGAGGCCCTCCGGGCCGTGGTAGACCGCGTACATGCTGGCCACGATGGCCAGCAGGGCCTGTGCGGTGCAGATGTTGCTCGTGGCCTTCTCGCGGCGGATGTGCTGCTCGCGGGTGGCGAGCGCGAGGCGGTAGCCGGCGGCGCCGTCGACGTCGATGGAGACGCCGACCAGGCGGCCGGGGAGCTGGCGCTCGAGGCCCTTCTTGACCGCCATGTAGGCGGCGTGCGGGCCGCCGTAGAACAGCGGGACGCCGAAGCGCTGCGCGGAGCCCACCGAGATGTCGGCGCCGAGCTCGCCGGGGCTGGCCAGGAGCGTCAGGGCGAGCAGGTCCGTGGCGACGGTGACGAGCGCGCCGGCGGCCTTGGCCTCGGCGATCACGCCGCGGGCGTCGAGCACGCGGCCGGAGGCCCCGGCCTGCTGCACCACGAGGCCGACCAGCTGGCCGGCCGGCAGCTCGGCGGGGAGGCCCGCCTGCAGGCCGTTCGAGAGGTCCGCGACCACGACCGGGAGGCCGATCGCCTCGGCGCGGCCGCGGGCCACGGCGAGCGACTGCCCGAACAGGTCGGCGTCCAGGACGACGTAGCCCTCCTTGGCCCGCGAGGCGCGCCACATCAGGGCGACGGCCTCGGCCACGGCGCTGGCCTCGTCGAGCAGGGAGGCGTTCGCGATCTCGAGGCCCGTGAGGTCCTCGACCGCGGTCTGGAAGTTGAGGAGCGCCTCGAGCCGGCCCTGGCTGATCTCCGGCTGGTACGGCGTGTAGGCCGTGTACCAGGCGGGCGACTCGAGCACGTTGCGCCGGATGACGGCGGGCGTGTGCGTGCCGTAGAAGCCCTGCCCGATCATCTGGGTCTTGACCTGGTTCTTGCCCGCGAGCTCGCGGAGGTGGGCGAGCACCTCGGCCTCGGTGCGGGCGGCCGGCAGGTTCAGCGGCGCCTGGCTGCGGATCGCCTTGGGGACGGCCCGGTCGACGAGGGTGTCCATCGTGTCGATGCCGAGCTGGTCCAGCATGGTGCGGACCTCGCGGCCGCGCGGGCCGAGATGCCGGTCGGCAAAGACGTCGGGGTTGTGGGGCGTGCTCACGGCGGGCTCCTGGCTGTCCGAGGGCGTGGGGACGACTGCGGTCCCTCCCCGCTCTGTCATCGGACCCTGCCCGCTGGCGGGCATACGTCGACCTGAGAGTTTTGCCGGTCCGTCATCCCTCCCGGACAGCGGGGAGGAGGGCGGGACGCGCCGGCTTGCACCGTCGGTGGAGCCGCCGCACCGGTTGCCCGGCGGCGGCTCGCTTTCCAGAGTTGCCTCGCCGCGGCGGTACGGGGGCCTGAGAGATTCCCGGGGAGGAAATTGCTCCTTCGGCGCCGGGTCGCGCGGCGTCTGGACGACGACGGCGCGGGGCCGGACTCTCCCGCCGCGGTTCTGGCGGCACGGTCCTGGTTCGAGCCGATCGAGGTCGAGCTGGTCGGGCCAGGGCCGTTGAAGATGTTCAGTTATGCGGACATCGTAGCGGCGCGGGCACAGTCCCGGGGAATGCCGTCGGACGGCCCGGAGTCGCCCGACCCAGGGATCACCGCGTGCTGTGCACCACGACCCGCCTCACCATCGACAACCGCTCCAGCGTGCGGACCAGCGACAGCGCCAGGCGCGCGCCCGCGCGGAACCGGAGCTGCACGTGGTTCGCGCTGCCCGGGCCGGTCGACACGGCGTCGACCGTGACACCGCGGGTGGAGAACACGCTGGTCAGCGTGGCGACGACGCCGACCTCGTCGGCGCCCCGCACCTCGGCGTCGACCTCCCACGTCCGGATGTCGGCACCGGACTCGGACGGCATCGCGGCAGCCATGCCCACCACCGGGTCGGCACCGGCGGGGGCGATGCCGAGGCCGTCGAGCATGGCGTCGATCATGCGTCCGGAGGCGGCCAGCGCCGCGGCCTCGTCGTCGGCCAGCGGGTCGAGGACCACGCGGCTCCAGCCCTCCGGACCCAGGATCACCGGGACGCCGAGCACACGGCCGGGGCTGGTCGACCCGTCGATCCGCACCTCGTCCTCGAGGGCGACCTGACCGGCGACCACGATCTCGCGGCCGTCCAGCAGTGTGGCGATCATGTCGACCGTCGCGGCGGCCGTGCCGGCCGGGGTCTTGGCGCCGCTCTGGTGGGTCATCACGGGCCGGGCGACGACGCGCACGTCCGGGGGCCAGGTGTCGACCAGCGCGAACGCCTCGGCGACGTCCCGAGCGGCCACCGCGTCGAGCTGCACCCTGGCCTCGGCCAGCTCGTCCGCGTACGTGTCGAGCGTGCGGCCGCGGCGCAGGTCCGCGACGGCAGCCTGTCGCTCGGCGACGTCGAGCCCGGCGATCCGCACGGTCGACCACAGCGGGACCGCCCGCTCCCCGTGCTGACCCGCGACGAACCCGGACACGCGCGCCCGGCGCACACCGAGCGACAGCGCGATCTCCCGCTGGAACCGCAGGGTGTCGAGCCAGGCGCCCATGCCGATCACCCGGTGCCTGCCGAGCGCGTCGGCGAACACCGCCACGCCGACCTCGACCGGGTTCGAGACGACGATCACGACCTCGCGGCCCGAACCGTGCTTGCGCAGCGCCGCCGCGTGCTGCTCGAAGACCTGCTTGTTCGCGGCGGCCAGCTTTCTGCGGTCGGTGTCGGAGCCGACCTCGGCGGCGGCGGTGAGGCCTGCCGCGACCACGACGATGTCCGCCACCACGTCGGTCGGCGCGAGCGCGACGTCGATCAGGGGCGCACGCTCGTCGAACGCGTCCATCAGGTCCGTCCGCAGCCCGTGGACCGCGCTGGCGCTGCGCCCGTCGGGCCGGCCCACGAGCTGGAGGCGTGAGGTCGGGGAGAGCACTCCGTGCGCGATGAGCTGGGTGCAGACCTGACGGCCCACGTCCCCCGTGGCCCCGAGTACGGCGACGTCCATGCGCAGGAGCCTACGTCGGCGGGAGCGCACGGAATCGCCGGGTGGGCGGGCACTACCCCAGGTCGATCTCCCGGGCCGCCACGACCATCTCGTCCACCACGGCCCGGACGATCGGGCCCGGCTCGTGCCGGTTCTGCCGGTGCCGTACCACGAGCCGCCGCGAGCCGAGCCCGGCGAGCGCCACCACCGCGACGCCGTCGGGCACCTCCTGCTGGAGGGCCAGGGCAGGCAGCATCGCGACGCCCTGACCGGCGGCGACGAGGGAGATCGCGGTGTCGAAGTCGTTGTAGGCGTGGCGGGTCTCGAACGTGGTGCCGAGCTGCGCGGCGAGCCGGCTCGCGGCGCGCTCGGCCGCCGAGCCGGCCTGCGGGCCCACCCACGTGAGCGTCGCGAGGTCGTCCAGCCGCTCGGGCTCGGGCAGGCTGGTCGGCACCACGATGCGCCACGGCTCGTCGAGCAGCGGCACGTCGTGCGCACCGCGCGGGGCGGGCGCGTCGACGGCCACGTCGCGCTCCAGCACCACCGCGTCCAGGTCGCCCGCCCGCAGCCGGCGCACGGAGTCGGTCGGGTCGTGCTCCTGCACGTCGACCTCGATGTGCGGGTGGCGCTCGGCGAGCGAGACGAGCATCGGCGCGACGACGGTACGGATCGCCGTCTGGATGGACCCGACCGAGATCCGTCCCGTGAGCTCACCCTCCAGGGCGGCCACGGCCTGCCGCGCCTGGACGAGCTCCGCCTCGATGCGTTCGGCCGCGTCGGCGAGCACCCGGCCGGCGGGCGTGAGCGTCACGCCGCGCGGCCCGCGGTCCAGCACGTCGATACCCTCCTCCGCCTCCAGCCGGGCGATCTGCTGGGACACGGCGGACGGCGTCACGTGCAGCAGGTCGGCCGCCGCGAGCACCCCGCCGGCACGGTGCACGGCAAGGAGGAAAGCGAGTCTTCGCGGGTCAGTGGCCATGTAGCGATGCTACATCCCGGAGTCACAAACATTCGATTGTGCTGAAGGCAGATGTGGCTCATGATTGAGCCTGGCAGCGGCTGGGCCCAGCTCTTCCCGGACCGCCGGCCACCCTTCCCCCTTGGACACCGGTTCTCGGTCTCCGCCACATCCTCGAATCGTTTCGAGCAGTTCCCCAGGAGTTCTCTCATGTCCCTCATGCTGGTCGTCACCGTCCTCGGCTGGGTTGGCGCCATCGCCGGCCTCGTGGCCTATGCCATGGTCAGCCGCGGGCGCTGGAGCGCCGATTCCCTCGCGTTCCAGGGCACCAACATGCTGGCAGCCGGGACCCTGCTCACCGTGGCCGCCGCGAACGGCATCTGGCCGTCCGCCGCGTCGAACATGGCCGCCATCCTGATCGGCGTGAACGCCGTGTACACCGTGGTGCGCGCCAAGAAGCGTGCCGCGAAGGAGGCGGCCGCGCTGCGGGTCGTCGAGGACACCGTCGACACCGTGCCGGACCACGTCCCGGACCACCTCGCCGACCACGCACCCGCACCGCGGCCCGCGGTCAGCTACCGCGCGTTCGCCGAGGCCGCCTGACCCAGCGGCACCCTGCCTCGTGGGATCCGGCGTCTCCCCCCGGATCCCGCGCGGCACGTGTGTTCCCGTTGCGTACGACGGGGGATGTGGTGCGCTGGCACCATGACCCCACGCATCCGGCAGGTGGTGCTCGACACCACGGACGCACGCGCTCTCGCCGAGTTCTACCGGGAGCTGTTCGGGCTCTCGTACCGCCCCGGCGACGAGCCCCCGCCGGAGGGCGAACCCGACCCGAACGGCAGCGACTGGCTGGTCCTGCGCAACGACGACGGTGCACACCTGGCGTTCCAGCAGGTGTTCGACCTGCCGCGCTCGACCTGGCCGGAGTCCGACATCCCCCAGCAGCTCCACCTCGACACGACGGTGCCGGACGTCGGCGCGCTCGCCGAGGCACGCGACCACGCCCTCACGCTCGGCGCGACGCTGCTCTACGACCGGTCGGACGACCCGGAGGAACCCCTCTACGTCTTCGGCGACCCGATGGGCCACCCCTTCTGCGTCTTCGTGGGCTGACCGGCTCCGTGGCCTGACCGGCTTCGTGGGCTGACCGGCTTCGTGGGCTGTCGCCGCGTGGCGCTACGCCGTCGAGCGGGTGAACGTCACGTCCACGACCAGCGCCCGGTGGTCCGAGACGCCCGTGTCCACGACCCGGCCCTCCGCGGAGCCGATGCGCCCGCCCGGCACACGCGGGTCGCCGTCGGCCCCCGCACCCGTTCCCTCGCCCTCGCCCTGGGGCACGCCCTCGTCGAGGAGGACGTGGTCGATCTGGAACCGCGGGTCGTGCCGGGGGAACGTGTCGCCCGTCACGAGGGGACGCCAGCCGGTGCGGTCGGCGGGCACCAAACCACGCAGGTTGAAGTCGCCCAGCAGGACCAGGGGGCGCCGCAGCCCGACGAGCCGACGGCGCAGATAGTCCACCTGACGTTCCGCGTGCCGCTCCCCCGCTGCGCCCCGGCGGTAGCCGGCGGCGCGCCGGACCATCCCGCCCGCCCAGCTCACGGCGGAGAACCGGTACACGCTCAGGTGCGTGCACACGACGGTGACCGGGCCCGACGGCGCGTCGATCCGGGCCGCGAGCGCCACCCGCGGCTCGTCGGTGCCGAGCTGCACGCGGCCCCACACCCAGGGCGTCGCAGGCGGCAGCAGCACGGTGTGCCAGCTCAGGACGGGGAACCGGGACAGGAGCGCGATGCCGTAGCCGGGCGCTCCGGGCCGCTCCGCCCGACGGGCTCGGCGTCGGATCCCGGGGTAGCGGAACGGGCCGGCGAGCGCCGGCCGGAACCGGTGGTCGACGGCGCCCATCGCCGCCGCGCAGAGGGCCGCCTGGTCCGCTCCCCCGGAGCGCACCTGGCCCTGGTCGACCTCCTGCAGCCCCACGACGTCGGCGTCGAGCGCGGCGACAGCCCGGGCCAGGCGGTCGTTGTCGACGCGGCCGTCCGGGCCGAGGCCGTGCTGGACGTTGAACGTGGCGATGCGCACGTGATGATCCTGGGCCCGCGGTGCGGCGAGCGCTACCCGGTGAGCGGGCGCGGCGGCCGGATGTCTTCGCGGCATGCGTGCAACCTTTGACCCACGTCCCCCGTAGTGGGTGACATGAGGCAGGAGAATGGGACGACCGTGGGCAACCTTGGGACGGGCGAGCCGTCGGGTGAGGACCGGGCCGGCGACGTGCAGGTCTTCGTGCGGCGCTCCCGCGACGCGGAGTTCACCGAGTTCGTGCGGGAGTGCGGGCCGTACCTGCACCGGACCGCGTACCTGCTGTGCGGGGACCCGCACCGCGCGGAGGAGCTGGTCCAGTCGACGTTCGAGCGGGTCTACCGCACCTGGGCCAAGGTCAGGCCGGGCACGCGGCGCGCCTACGCGCGCCAGATCCTGGTCAACCTGCGGATCGACGGCTGGCGGCGCACCCGCCGTGAGTCGTTCCCGGGCGACGACAAGATCCCCGTCACGCCGGCGTCGGACCATGCCGGGCACGTGGTGCTGCGCGACGAGCTGGTTCGCGGGCTGGCGCGGCTCCCGGTCAGCCAGCGGCGGGTCGTGGTGCTGCGACACCTGCTGGACCTGCCCGAGGCGGAGGTCGCCCGCGAGCTCGGGATCGCCGTCGGCACGGTGAAGGCGGCGAACTCGCGCGGGCTGGCCCGTCTGCGGGACCTGCTCGTGGCGCAGACCGAGGCGGTCGAGCCGGTCGAGTTCGACGAGCAGGCCGTCCTGGACCGGAGCCGGGCCGCGCTGCGCCGACGTCGGGTCCGGCAGGCGGTGGGGGCCGCGTGCGCGGTGCTCCTGCTGGCGCTCGGGGTCGTGACGCGCGGGCCGGTGCCACTGCCCTGGGTCGGGCCGGTCGTCCTCCCCGGCGGGGACCTGATCGTTTCCCTGTTCGACGACGGTCGGGCCGGGCCCATCGACGGCCTCGCCCCGCACCTGCGGCCGGACCCGGGGCCGGACCTGGCGGGCAGCACGCCGCTCGCGTGCCCGGAGGAGCTGCCGGCGCCGACCTCGGCGCGGGCCGCAGAGCCGGGCGAGGACGTCGGCCCGCTGGACGGATCCCTAGTGGTGGATGTGGCAGACGCACGCCCGTTGACCTGCTACGACGTCGACATCGAGACGGTCACGCCCGGGCGGATCGACGAGCAGGCAGGGGTGCCCGTGACCGACGACGGAGGCAAGCAGATGCCACCGCTCGACGGTCTCGCCGAGAACGGGGACATCTGGGCCGCCGGAGCGGAGTTCGGGCCCGCCGGCACGGTCGAGGGCGCCTTCGTCAAAGCTGATGCCCACCGCAGCGACGGACCGACCGAGTCGATCCCCACCGACACGATCAACGATGTGACGCTGGTGCCGTACGACGTCGCCGCGCGGGGCGACCGGGTGACGTGGGGCGAGACGACAGGTGGGGAGGGCCCCACACGCACCAGTCAGATACGCACCTTCCGGGCCGGTACGGAGCCAAGGACGCTCGCCACCTACGAGGGAGACGTCGGGGAGGTCGCCCTCACCCGCGACCACGCACTGTGGACGGATGGGGCGCCGGAGGACGAACCGCGACTGCTCAGCACGAGCATCGACGACCCCGGGACGCCGGTGGTGCTGGCGGACCCCGTCACAGCTTTCGCGGCCGACGACGACGAGGTCGTCGCAGCCGTGCTGGAACCGGGGTCCGGCGACACCCGCACGACGACGATCTGGCTGCTGGACAGCCCGGCCGGGGGGAACCTGTCCGGCTCCACGGCGGTGCTCTCGATCGAGCACGGCCCGGCGGACCGGATCCCGGAGGTCGCCGTCTCGGACGATCTCGTGGCATGGACGACCGTGTCCGACGAACAGGGCACCACCCTCTTCGTCCTCGACCGGAGCGGCGGGGTGGACAGCGTCGTGCGGGCCGGTGACAACAGCGTCAATGGCCTGAGCGCCGCGGGCGGCCTGCTCCTGTGGAACAGCGCGGACGACGAGAACCCGGTGGGGCCGGCCTACCTGTACCGCGCCACACCCTCGACCGCCGGGTACGACGGACCGGACCTCGCCCAGTTGCCGGGCGACACCGAGAGGGCAAACCTCGCTGGCGACCGCATCGTCTGGGGCGAGGGCTTCGTCCCGCGCGACGCGGTCGGCCGGGCATGGATCGTCGAGGGCGCCGTTACTCCGACGCTCGCACGCGAATGACCGACGCACCTCGTCCGACGTGGTCCGACGTGGTCCGCGCCGATCGCGTCAGAGGTCGCCCGGAGCGATCGGGGCAGCCAGGAACTCGTCGATCGCCTCGCGGGTGGGGAACACCGTCACGCCCGGGCCGGAGAAGAGGTGCACCAGCGTCAGGGCGATGTCCCGCACCGCGATGTTCGCCGCGTTCGACGCCTCGCGGAGCAGGTCGAAGGCCGCGTCCTCGTCGGCGCCGTAGACCACCATCAGCACGCCCTTGGCCTGCTCGATCACCGCGCGGCGCTCCGCCGACGCCCGGATCGAGGCGGTCGCGTCGCGTGCCGCCGCCTCCCGCTGCGAGTCGGTGACGTCGATGAAGTACCCGAACAGCTCGGTCACCCGGTCGGTTTCCGGATCGCGCCGGCCCTGCCCGGTCACCGCGAGGGTCCGCGTCTCCCCTGCGGCGTCGAGGATCCGGTGCACCGAGCTGAAGGGCTGTCCCGTCTCGGCCGCCTCCCGCAGCACGCCGTCCACGCGGGCGCGGTCGTCAGGGTGCTTGTGGGACAGCATCAGCGGCGTCGTCGGCACGATCTGACCCGGCTCGAAGCCGTGCATCTCGTACACCTCGTCGGACCATTCCCACTCGCCGGTGGCCAGGTCCAGCCGGTAACGGCCGACCGGGGACGTCCTGCCGCGGGCGAGCACTTGCTCGACGCCGTCCACGATCGTGGGCTCGCCGGGCGTCGGTACAGAGTTCACGAAACTCCTTGCAGGGTGATGTTCCGGGCCTGGTGGGACCGAGGGTACGGGATGTGCGGCCTGACGAGGCACGGGCTAGCGTGAACAGAGGTCGAAGAAGATCACGTCGGCCGAGACGTCGCGTG
This sequence comes from Promicromonospora sp. NPDC050262, assembly GCF_040655935.1. Taxonomy (NCBI): domain Bacteria; kingdom Bacillati; phylum Actinomycetota; class Actinomycetes; order Micrococcales; family Promicromonosporaceae; genus Promicromonospora; species Promicromonospora sp. NPDC050262. The sequence goes on from NZ_JBFAKX010000010.1 coordinate 48,767, forward strand.
ACGATGGAGGACGACATGAGCCAGAACCCGGCGTTCCCACCGCAGCAGCAGAATCCGCCGGGCGCCACCGACCAGATGGTCCCCACCCCCGACCACGGCGAGACCAGCTACGTCGGCAGCGAGAAGCTCCTGGGGCGGAAGGCCCTGGTGACGGGTGGCGACTCGGGCATCGGACGCGCGGTCGCCATCGCGTTCGCCCGTGAGGGCGCCGACGTCGCCCTGTCCTACCTGCCCGAGGAGGAGCACGACGCACGGGCGACGGCGGAGTGGGTGCGCGGGGAGGGCCGCCAGTGCGCCCTGCTCCCGGGTGACCTGCGGGACGAGCCGACGGCGCGCGGCGTCGCACACCGGGCAGCAGGCGAGCTGGGCGGCATCGACGTGCTGGTGAACAACGCCGGGTACCAGATGGCGCGCCGCAAATCGGTCGCGGACGTGACCACCGAGGAGCTCGACCGCGTGGTCAAGACCAACCTCTACGCCCTGTTCTGGGTGACGCAGGCGGCGCTCGGGCACATGGGCGAGGGCGGCTCGATCATCAACAACTCGTCGATCCAGGCCTACCAGCCGTCCACGTCGCTGCTCGACTACGCGGCCACCAAGGCCGCGATCAACAACATCACGGTGAACCTCGCCGCCGAGCTGGGGCCGCGCGGCATCCGCGTGAACGCCGTGGCGCCCGGGCCGATCTGGACGCCGCTGCAGCCGGCCACCCAGCCCGAGGAGAAGATCGAGTCGTTCGGCACCGACACCCCGTTGGGCCGGGCGGGGCAGCCCGCAGAGGTCGCGCCGGCGTTCGTCTTCCTGGCGTCGCCGACCACGGCGTCGTACGTGTCCGGGACGGTGCTCGGCGTGACGGGCGGCAAGCCGGTGTTCTAGGAGCGACCGGCCGGCGTGAGCACCTCGACCGTGCCGTGCTCGCCGTCCACCCGCACCAGGTCGCCCGTGCGCAGCCGCATCGTCGCGTTGCCGCACCCGACGACTGCCGGGATGCCCAGCTCGCGGGCCACGATCGCGGCGTGCGAGAGGGGTGCGCCGACGTCGGTCACGACGGCGGCCGCACGCGGGAAGAGAGGCGTCCAGCCCACGTTCGTCACCGTCGTGACCAGCACCTCGCCGGGGAGCAGCGCCTCGCCGTCGTCCACCGAGCGCACCACCCGCGCGACGCCCTCCGTCACGCCCGACGCCCCGGGGAAGCCCCGGACCTGGTCGGAGCCCACGGCCTCCCGGCCGTGCTCGTCGTAGACGTCCGACCGCCGGGCGGGGTCGGCGGCCCATCGGACCGGGTCGAACCGGCCGCGGATCACCGCCGGGTACGCCGGCAGGCCCTGGTACAGGTCGTAGGTGGCGCGGCGCACGGCGACGACGTCGCGCCCGCCCTCCCCGGTGCGCAACCCCGCGCCGGTGCGGAGCACGTCGAGCAGCTCGTCGACCGTCAGGTAGAAGACGTCATCGCCCAGTCCGGTGAGCTCCCCGGCCCGCACCGCGAAGGCGCGCAGTGCCCAGAACGTGCGGATCACCTCGGACCGCGCCCGCTCCCGGTCCCGCGCGTTCCGGGCCCACCGGTCGAGCTGGCTGCGCAGCCGCGCGGCCTTGCGCGGCGACAGCCGTTCGAGCCGCTCCCAGACGGCGGCCCGCGCCCGCTGCTGCCGGTCGAGCAGCGCGTCGACGTCGGTCCCGGCCGCCGCCGCGATCTGCCTGTCCAGCCAGGCGGGATCCTCCGCCGGGCGCGGCCGGGAGACCTCGAACTCGTCGACGCACCGGTGCCCGTACCGCGTCACGTACGTCTCGCGGTCGAGCCGCCCGAGGGCCACCTCGCGCAGGTTGACCAGCGTCTCCATGCTGGCCAGGTGCTGTCCGCCGGAGGACAGGCCGGACGTCAGGGTCTCCGTGTCGGCGTCGCCGAGCAGCGCGTGCAGGTCGCGGCGCAGGGTCAGCAGCTTGGTGCCGTCCTGCCGGGCGGCGCCGCGCAGCACGCGCGACGACGCCTCCAGGTAGGGGCCGAGCTCCGTGGTCCAGAAGTCCGCGAGCCCGGCCGGGTCCCCGACGTCGGCCGCATGCCGGCGCAGGGCGGTGCCGCGCTGCTCGGCGGTAGCCAGGAATCCCTGCACGGCGCGGACGTCGCGCACGAGCGACGTGAGGTTGCGGCCCACCATCGGCAGGAGCCGCCGGAACAGCTCCCGGCGGCCGATCGGGACCACCGGGATGTCGGGCTGACCCGGGAGCCGCCCGAACACCTCGCGGTACGCCGCGTCGACCGCCTTACGCATGCCGAGTGCCTGGGCGACCGTCTCGGTGGTGCTGAGGTTCATGTAGAACCGGCCGCCGATCGTGCCGTACGCGGGGACGCCGATGTCCGTGTCGGCCATCGCGTTCGCCATGAAGATCCGCACGAGCGACCAGGTCAGCGGTGTCATCACACTGGGCAGCGCCTCGCCCAGGTTCGCGTTGGTCCACAGGAAGTCGCCCAGCAGGCTGTCGTTCCACACCTCCGTGACCGCCACCTGGCCTGCCGCGCCCGTGACGGGACGCGCCTGGAGGATCGCGGGGGCGCCGTCGTGCAGCGCCCACTCCACGTCCATCGCCACGCCGTACAGCTCCTCGATGCGGACGCCGAGCGCGGCGAGGCGCGCGGCCTGCTCGTCGGTGAGCGCGGGCTCGTCCCGCAGCGCGGCGGGGACCGGCTCGTTCCGGGTCCCGTCGGCGGTCCGCACCGTGCGGACCTCCTTGGTGCTGACCATGCGCTCCACCGCGCCGCCTACCCGTGCCACCAGAAAGGTGTCGGGCGTGACCTGCCCGCCGACCACGGCCTCGCCCAGCCCCCAGGCCGCGTTGATCAGCACGCGGTCGCGGGACCCGGTCATCGGGTCGACGGTGAACAGGATGCCGGCGGCGTCGGCGTCGACCAGCCGTTGCACCACCACCGCGAGGGCGACCTCCTCGGCGGGGATGCCGTGGCGCGCGCGGTAGCCGATCGCGCGCGCCGTCCACAGGGAGGCCCAGCAGCCCCGGACCGCCCGGAGCAGGGCGTCCTCGCCGCGGACGTTGAGGAACGAGTCCTGCTGGCCGGCGAACGACATGCCGGGCAGGTCCTCGGCCGTGGCCGAGGAGCGGACGGCGACGGCGGGGGCCTGGTCGTCCGGGGCGCTGTCCGGCGTACCCGCTGTAGTGCTGCCCGTGGTGCGCAGGTTCGCGTACCCGGCCCGGACGGCGTCGGCGACCGCCGCCGGGATCTCCAGGCCGGCGAACACCTCGGCGATCCGGACCGCGGCGGCCTCGTGGGTCTCCGGCCGGTCGGGCTCCACGTCCCGGGCCGCGGCGACGATCGCCTGCTGCGGCGCTCCGGCGACCGCGGCCCGGTAGGCGTCCGTGGTGACGTGGAAGCCGCCGGGAACCGGCAGGCCGGCAGTGGCCAGGCGGGCGAGCGACGAGCCCTTGCCGCCGGTCGCCGCCAGCTCCACCGCCGCGGGATCCGCGAGCGGCAGCGTGAACGAGTGCGTGACCTCGGTGCTCACGACGGGTCTCCTTCTGCTGGCGAGAGGTCTTCCTCTGGCGGGAGGTCGTCGCCGAGCGACTCCCGCAGCTTGGCCCGCGCCACCGCGTAGGCCTGGTCGACGAACGCACGGGTGGCGTCCGCGCAGACGGCGCGCGCAGCGTCGGACGGCGGGTTCTCAGCCGCGAAGGCGCGGGCGAGCGCGTCGCCGATCAGCTCGCCGGCGCGCTCGTCGGACACCCGCAGCGAGTCAGGCATCATCCGCAGCGAGACGAGCGAGCCGTGCAGCACGGCGGCGACCAGGGTGAGGTGGTCCTCCAGGCTGAGGTCGGCGCGCACCATCCCGTGCTCCCGGAGCGTGGCGAGATACTCGCCGAACGGGGCCACCATGTCGGGCGTGGTGGTGCTGGTCTGCTTGCGGGCCACGAGCTTGCCCAGCACCGCGGAGTCCTGGACCATCGCGGCCTGCAGCAGCGGACGCCGGTGGAGCTCGTGGGCGAGGAGGCCGAAGAGCCCGGGCAGGGTCGCGGTCTCCGGATCTTCCTGGAGGCGCCGCCGCACCGCGCCGATCATCTGGGCCCGGTCCCACCGCATCAACGCGGCGAACAGGTCCTCGCGGCTGCCCCAGTGCAGGTAGATGGTGCCCTTGGCCACCCCGGCGAGCCGGGCGACGTCGTCGATGGTGGTCTTGTCGTAGCCCCAGCGCAGCACGAGCTCGGTGGCGGCGTCGAGGATCCGTTCCGCGCGCTCGTACCTGCGCTGCGCCGTCCCCCGCCGCTGCGTCGTCGCGCCCATGGCTGGTGCCTCCACCCCTGGCCTTCGTGAAAGTGTGACCAGATTCGTTCATCTGGTCATCTTGGAGGCTAGACCTGGGCCGAGCAGGAGGTCAACCAGCTTTTCGGCGCTACCGGACCGTGATGGTCACGGCGTGCTGGGACGGCGCCTGGAGGGCCGTACCCGGGTACTCGGCGATCCAGCGACCGGAGATGCTCGTGCCGACCTTCGTGGAGTAGGTGCCGGCCGAGCCCGTCTTCACGGTCTTCTTGTAGACCGGGCCGGCCGACCCGGCGGGGTCGAAGTACAGCTTGACGGGGGTGTTGGGCGAGAGCCGGTTCGCGACCTTGGTGTCGCTGACCAGCTGCACCTTCCGCACCGCTCCGCTCAGCGTGATGGTCTTCGGGCCCGTGAACGTCTTGGCCGACGCCGAGACGCTCGTGCTGCTGGCGCGCTTGACCGTCATGGTGGTGATGGTGCGGTCGTTGACGATGACGTTCGCCTTGCAGCTGCTGCGTGACTCCGGCGCCGGCGAGAAGCAGATAGAGACGTACTGCTGGTCCACCCCTACGTCGTAGACGCCGGCGGGCATCAGCGGGCTGACACGCGCAGTCGTGTGGGTCGACTGCAAGAAGTAGTCGGTGCCCACCTCGTGCTGCCACTCCAGGGTCGCCGTCCGGACGATCCCGTTCGGGTATCGACCCTCGCCACGCCTGCTCTCGAACCAGAGATTGCTCGCGCTCCGGGCCCAGCCGAGGCCGCGGATGCCGGCGTCGAACCGCACTGTCGCCGGCTCCATGCCCACCACGATGTCGGTCGCGATGATCCGGACGCCGCCCGCGTAGCCCTTCGCTGTCTTGGACGCAGAACCTGAATGAGTTGTCCGGTCGATCTGCCGTGTCTCCTGCGGCGTGTCGGCCGGCGACGAGCGCTTGTACCTGTCGGACTCGGGGACGACCGCCCGCCAGATGCCGTCCGACGGTGCGACCAACGTCGTCTCGAAGTAACCGCGAGCGTCGGACGTCGCCGAACCGCGATAGACACGTGGAGCCGTCCCCTTGGGGTCGAACCAGATCTCAACCTGCTCACCGGCAAATGGAACCTGGCTGTATGGCGATCCGAGCACCGCGATACCCGAGACCACGGCCTTCTCCCCCGCCGGAATGTGCTGCGGGGTCGCCTGGAAATCCCTGAGATATGGACTTCTGCGCTGGAAGAACTCGACCGCGTCGGTGCCCGCGACACGAACATTCACCGGTCCGGACTCGGTCTGCACCACGACGACGGCATCGAACGACACCAGGTAGCGACCGAGCTCCCGGACGGCCGGAAGCTCGAAGTCACTCGCCTCCCACCTGGTGGTCCCGGGCCGCTCGAACGCAGTCTCCCGAGCGTAGATCTCCTCGTTCGAAGGGTTCGTCACCCGGATCATCGCGCTGGTCAGCTCAGCCGAGATGCCGTTGTGCTCCAGCCAGACAGCCATGTACGGAGCTTGATCGGGCACATGAACCTGGGCGGTGACCTGGATGTCTCCGTTCGAGCCGGAGATGATCCCGACGCCAGCAGTCGCCGGGCCCGCACCGACGATCAGGCCCGCGCCCGTCAGGACCAACGCCGACAGGACACCTACTACTCGCCGCACCGAAGCGCGCATGAACAGCCTCTCCACGTGCCAACCAATCCTGTTGCCGAGGTGAATCGCGAAGCCGCTACCTCACCGTGATCGTCACGGCCCGCTCGGACGGCGCCTGCAGGTCCGTGCCCGGGTACTTCGCGATCCACTGGCCCGACCGCGTCGTGCGGTACGTCGTGGTGTAGACGCCCTTCGAGTTCGTCCGCACCGTCTTCTTGTACTGCGGCCCCGTGGCACCGGCCGGGTCGAAGTACAGCTTGACCGGCGTGTTCGGCGACAGCCGGATCGCGGCCTTCGTGTTGCTCACGAGCTGCACCTTGCGCACCGCACCGCGCAGCGTGATCGTCTTCGGCCCCGTGAACGACGTCGCCGACGCCGCGATCGTCGTGCTGCTCGCCCGGCGAACACGCACTGTGGTGACCACGTCCCCCGGCATCGAGACACGCGCCTCCTCGGCGTCCCAGCGATCCGTCCAGACGGCCATCTCGCCCGTGAACCGCACGTCGTACAAGCCCGCCGGGTGCACGGCGGACAGCCGGTAGGCCCGCGTCGCGCTGTAGTTCGTCCGCCACGGGAACTCCCCGCTGCTGTAGTAGACGTCGCCCGCACCGAACCGCCCTTCCGCGCGGCGGTTGGTCATGTACGGCCCGGAGAACTTGATGTTCCCCGGATATCCCGCGGTCAGGAGCCCCGCATCGACGTAGACCGTCTGCGGCTCGATCCGGGTCACGACGTCCTGGACAATCACCCGCGCCTTCGCGGTGTGCCCGTTCTTCGTACCCGACACCACGACCGACCGGACGGGCTGGGTGACCTTGCGGCTCGTGAACGTCGCCGTGCCCGGACCCAGGAGCGTGTCCTCGTCCTCGCCCGGCCGGACGATGTCGTAGGTGCCGGAGGTGCTGGGCCGCACCGTCTTGGCGAACCAGCCGTCGGCGTCGGTCGTCACGGTCGCGACGGCCTCGCGAGGCGCCGTCCCGGCCGGATCGAAATAGATCGTCACGAGTTCCCCGGCCGCGGGCGAGTATGGACCGTGTCCGACGAAGCCGTGGACCTGGACCGGCGAGCCCGCCGGCGCCACGTTCGGGGCGAGGGCGATGTCGTTGTAGGTGTAGGTGGACAGGCTCGCCTCGCCCTCACCGGTCGGTGCCCCGACCGCCGCCGGCCCGCCCAGCAGGCTCCCGACGAGCGCCAGGCCGAGCACCTGGCCGAACGGCTTCCGGACACGGACGACCATCGATACCTCGCAGGTGGGGAGTGGCCCGGCAACCGGGAACAGGCCTGATCCTGTCAGGCGCCGCGACAAAAGGTGCGAGTCGGCTGAGAATCCCCGGGGTGAACTTTCGGGTGCGCGGACAGCACAAAGGTCCGCCCCGACCAGGCGGTCAGACATGGATCCGAGAACCCATACCTGACCGCCTGACGGAGGCGGACCTCCCGCCGGTCGCCGACGCCCGGTAGCCGCCGACGGCGGCGAGCTAGCCGACCGTCACCGTCACGGCCGCCTGCGACTTCGCCAGCAGGCTCGTGCCCGCGTACTTGACGATCCACCGGCCCGACGCCGCGGCGTTGACCGTTGTCGAGAAGGTGCCGTCAGTACCCGTGGTGACGTCCTTCTTGAGGACCGCGGGCGACGACCCCGTGGGGTCGAAGTACAGCTTGACCGGCGTGTTCGGCGCCGGCCGAATCGCCGCGCCACCGCCGCTGACCAGCTGCACCCGCTTCACGTCACCGCTGATCGTGATGTTCCGCGCCGCGGGCACCGACGTCTGCGAGGCCGCGACCGTCGTGGTGGTCGCCCGCTTGACCACGATGGTCGTCACCGTGGGGTCCTCGATGAGCACGTCGTGCGTGCAGTTGCTGGTGCCGCCCTCGAGCCCGTCCCAGTCCGGCGCCGAACAGGCCTTCATGGCGTCCCGGATGCCGATGTCGTAGACACCGGCCGGCAGAGTCGGGTTGAAGGTGAACGTCGCGTGGCTCGTGCCGATCCCGGAGTGCGTCAGCTCCCGCTGCACCCGGTACCCGTCGGGGAAGCTGCCCTCGCCGCGCCGGCTCTCGGCGCTGACCCAGCCGGACGTGCCGCCGACGGTGAAGTCGAGGCTGCCGACGTCGACCCGCCGCTGCACGGGGGCGAGGCCCAGCACGACGTCGTGCGTGATGAGGTGGTCGCCCGCGGTGAAGCCGTTCTGCGTGGCATTGACCGTGCCCTGCCGCAGCGTGGTGTCGCGGGCCCGCTCCGACGAGGTCAGGGTCCACACCGCCTTCGCACCCGAGTCGGTCATCGGCATCTCCGCACGCCACTTGCCGGAGGCCCCCGGCTGCTGCCGGGTCGTGAAGAAGCCACGGTCGTCCGTCGTCAGGGTCTCGATGAAGGCCTCGGGCGCGTCGCCCGTGGGGTCGAAGTACACCTTCACCTCCTGGTCGGCCGCCGGCTCGTAGTCACCGGTGCCGAGGCTCCTGATGTTCGCCGCCCCGGAGAACGAGACCGTCGACCCCGCGGGCGCGCTCGCCGGCGAGGTCCAGATCAGGGGGATGTTCCGCTTCGCCCGGAAGGGCACCAGCACCGGGTCCGCGGTGCGGATCGGCACCTTGACCACGCCGTCGGTGGTCGTCACGTCGATCTCCGCCGCCACGGACACCTCGTAGACACCGGGCTCGGCGTCGGCCGGCAGCGTGACCTTCGAGGTCCAGGTGTTGGCCGTGCCCGACGCCACGAACTGCGCCCCGGTCAGGCTGCGGCCCTCCGGGTCCACCATCGTCATGCGTCCGGAGCGCATGGCCGCGGAGGACCCGTTGTGCGTGATGGACATGGTGCCGGTGATGGACCCGACCACGTCCCCGCCGGGCGGCAGGGAGATCTTGGCGGAGACGACGACATCGTCCACCCGGTTGGTCACACGGTCCGCGGTGACGCCCGGCGGCGGTGCCGTGCTCACCTCCGCCGCGAGGCTCGGAGTCGTGGCAACGCCGGTCATCAGCAGTGCGGCCCCGAGCGCCATACCCAGCGACGCCCGCATCCTCGATCTGTTCAAAGCAGCCCCCTCGTCAGAGGGACGCGGACGCGTCCCGCCCAGGCGCATGCTCTCCCGGCCGACAGGGGCGGGCCACGGGAGGCGGTGATGCGAGCGGGTGAATTTTCCTCGCCCCGGACGCTAAATCGGACGTTGAGTGAGAATGGGGATTATGCAGACCGACGGACGACAGGAGACGCAGACCGAGCGGGCGGACAGGAACTGGAACGAGCTCCTCCAGGAGCTCCGCGTCATGCAGACCGGCGTGCAGATCCTCACCGGTTTCCTGCTCACTCTGCCCTTCCAGTCCCGGTTCGCCGACCTCGACCGGTACCAGGTCGTCGTCTACCTGGCCCTCGTCGTGGCCTCGGTCACCGCGACCGCCCTCATCGTGGCGCCCGTCAGCGTGCACCGGGCGCTGTTCCGCAAGCAGATGAAGCGCAACATCGTCACCCTCGCCGACCGGATCACCCGCGCCGCCCTGGCGGCCCTCGCCCTGGTGATCACGGGCGCCTCGCTGCTCGTGTTCGACGTCGTGGTCGGGCGGACGGCGGGGATCATCGCGGGCGCCGGTGCGCTCGTCGTGATGGCAGTGCTGTGGGTGCTGCTCCCCGAGGTGCTGCGCCGGCGGGGCTGAGCCGGCGCAGCCGCTCGAACTACTTCACGGTGATGGTGACGGCGCCCTGCGACGGCGCCTGGAGGTCCGTACCCGGGTACTTCGCGATCCAGCGGCCCGACATCGACGTGCGGTACGTCGTGGTGTAGATGCCCTTCGAGTTGGTCCGCACCGTCTTCTTGTACTGCGGACCGGTGGCGCCGGCCGGGTCGAAGTAGAGCTTCACGGGCGTGTTCGGCGAGAGCCGGATGGCAGCCTTGGTGTTGCTCACGAGCTGCACCTTGCGCACCGCGCCGCGAAGCGTGATCGTCTTCGGCCCGGTGAACGACGTCGCCGACGCCGACACGGTGGTGCTGCTGGCGCGGCGGACACGCACGGTCGTGACCGACTTCCAGGGGATCGGGACAGCTACGGTTTGCAGCGAGCCGTCCCCGTCGGAGTCCCAGTGGTCCGTCTCCACGCGGATAGGTCCTTCGTAGTAGACGTCGTAGAGCCCGGCAGGTTGCAGGGCCGACATCCAATAGGTCCGCGCCCCGCTGTAGAACGTGTCCCACGGGTCCTGGTCGCTGGTGGTGACGTCGCCACTCCCATAGCGCCCCTCCGCCCGCCGGTTGGTCATAGAAGGCCCTGCCAAGGCATTGGCTGAATACCCCGGCGTCAGGATCCCCGCGTCGAGATAGACGGCCTGCGGCGCGATCCTTGTGACGACGTCCTGCACCGTCACCCGGACTCGTGCGGTGTGACCGTCCTTGGACCCCGATACCAGTACCGACCGGACAGGCTGGCTCGCCGAACGTCTTGCGAACTTGCCGGTCCTGGTGCCCATGACGTCCGTGCCCTGGTTCGCGACGACGACGTCATAGGTACCCGACGTCGTTGGCCTGAACGTCTTGGCGAACCACGCATCGTCATTGGTGACTACCGTCGCCACGAGCGCACGAGGAGCCGTGCCGGACGGATCGAAGTAGATCTCGACCTGCAGTCCACGCCCAGGCTGGCGCCGCTCCCAGATGGTGTCCGGCTGGATCGCGATGTAGCCGTGGACCTGAACCGGTGTCCCCGCGGGGGCCGTCGCCGGAGCGATCGCCACGTCGTACCAGGTCCGCGCATACGTCATGGGCGACGGGCCATCCGAGTCGGTGTCTGCGGCAGCCGCGGGCAGGCCGGTCAGGAGGCTGCCGGCCAGCGCGACTCCCAGCGCGGAAACGAGCATCTTTCGGGCACCGATGACCATGGACTGACCTCGCGGAAGATGGGCCCGGAAACCGGGAGCACGCCGCATCGTGCCAGACGGGGGCACCCCAGAACCTCAGTATTCAGGGCGTCACAGGGTGATCTTCGCGCTGGCCTCAGAGCGTCTTGTGCCAGGCCACGATCCGGTCCACCGCACGCGACACCGTGTCGAGCGACGACGCGAACGACAGCCGCACCCACTCCCCGCCGTGCACGCCGTCGAAGTCGGTGCCGGGCGTGATGGCGACGTCGGCCTCGGCGAGGAGCCGCGCGCAGTAGGTGACCGAGTCGAGCCCGAACGAGGCGATGTTCCCGTACAGGTAGAACGCGCCGTCGGCCGGGGCGACGGGGCGCCAGCCGAGCTCGTCCAGTCGCTCCACGAGCAGCCTGCGCGACGACGCGTAGCGCGCCACGTTCTGCGCCGCCGCCTCGTACCCCTCGGGTGTGAAGGCCGCGATGCCGGCGTGCTGCGCGAGCGCGGGCGGCGAGAGCGCCACGTTGCTCGCGAGGGCGTCGACGGGCGCGACCAGCTCGTCCGGCAGCACGAGCCAGCCGAGGCGCCAGCCGGTCATCGCCCAGTACTTCGAGAACGAGTTCACGACGACGGCGCCCTGGTCCACGAACGTGGCCGCCGTCGCCTGCGCCACCTCGTCCGAGTAGGCGATGCCGTGGTAGATCTCGTCGCTGATCAGGCGCACGTCGTGGTCGGCGCACCACTCGGCGATCGCGGCCAGCTCGGCCGGCGTGATCATGGTGCCGGTCGGGTTCGCGGGCGAGGCGACCATGACGCCGTCGAGCCCGCCGCCGTAGTAGGCCTCGTTGAGCTGCGACACCGTGGGCTGGTAGCGGGTCTCGGGACCGCAGTCGAGCTCCACGACCTCGCAGCCGAGCGCCGACAGGATGTTCTTGTAGGCGGGGTAGCCCGGACGAGCGAGCGCCACCCGGTCGCCGACGTCGAACGACGCGAGGAACGCGAGCACGAACCCGCCGCTCGACCCCGTGGTGACGGCGATCCGCGCGGGGTCGACCTCGACGTCGTACCAGCGCCGGTAGTGGCCCGCGATCTCGGCGCGCAGGGCCGGGACGCCCATCGCCTCGGTGTAGCCGAGGTTGCCGTCGCGGAGCAGGGCGATGGCCCGCTCCCGCACCACGTCCGAGGCGCCGGTCGACGGCTCCCCCGCACAGAGGTTGAGCACGTCCGCCCCGGTGGTCCGGCGCGCGTTCGCGGCGGCGAGCACCTCCATGACGGCGAACGGGGGCACGTGGGACCGACGAGAGACCTTCATGCGGCCATCATGGCCCACCGAGGTGCCCGACGGCGGTACGAGCCGGTGAGTTCACCAGCGCACACGGGCGAACGTCAGCGACGCGACGCCGTTGTCACCGAGGCTGGTCCAGGCGATACGGTCGCCGTCGACCCCGACCTCGGCCTGCTCGCGGGCGAGCCGGACGACGCCCGGGGCGCCGTCCCTGTCCACCATCGCGTAGGCCGAGCCGTCCTCGGTCGACCAGGCGACGGTCCCGGCGGACACGTCCAGGGCGGTGACCGGCGAGGTTCCGCGTACGTGGTAGGCCGTGAGCGTGGAGACGTCCACCAGGTAGAGCAGGTCACCGGCGGAGAAGACGAGCCGCCCGGCGTCGTAGCCGAGCGCGGACACCGGCTCATCCCCCAGATCCTCGTTCCGGAGCGACAACAGCAGCGCCGACTGCGCGTCGCCCCTACCGGAGATCAGCTCGAACTCAGTCGTCGAACCGGGTCCGGCTCCGATGCCCGGGCCTCCGGAACCTTCCTCGTACGCGACCAACAGGCCGTCCGGCGTCGATCCCAGGGCGCAGACCCGCTCCCGGACGCCCGTGCGGTCCGGCGCGGGTCCGTCGAGCGCAGCCGTGTGGAGCGTCTGGGTACAGCTGGTCCGTGCGACGTTCGGCATGGTGGTCCACCCGAGCAGCGTGTCCGAGAGCGCCACCGTTCCGACCTCTGCGGCCTTCATCACCGACGAGTCGCTGACCGTCGTCACGCTCCCGTCCTCGTCCAGGACCCGCAGGGTCCACGGCAGCGTCCCGACGATCTGGGTGTTCGGCGTCTCGAACCAGGCGGCCCGGTCGCCCTCACGGACCAGGCCCAGGGCCTGCGGCCAGCGGCCGTCGACCTGCTCGGTCTCCGCCACCGGCACCACGTCCCGCCATCCCTTGCCGTCCGGGGCCAGTGCCTCCAGCGTGGACGGCCCCGGGATGAGGTCGCCGTCGAGCGCCGGGTCCGGGTCGGACCAGTTGAGCACGCTCTCGCCCGCGCCCAGGGTCGTGGCATCGGCCTCGACCCTGGCGGGGGTCGTCCACCGGTGATCGACGATGACGTCGACGCACCGGTCGACGTCGTGCGCGTCCGCGGTGTCGATCATCCCGACGACGGTGAGCTCGCCCCAGCCGGCGGACATGGTGTCGACCGGGGTCGTGGGCGCGTCGTCGTCGGGCCGGGTGCACGCCGCGGTGTCCGCGTGATCCGAGGGCAGGCCGGAGATCCCTCGGCCGTCGAGCCCGAGCACCTCGCGCAGCCACTCGCTGCCCGGCAGCGCCACAGGCCCCAAGCCGGGTACCCGCACCGGGCCGGCCAGCATGAGGCCGAGAACCAGCACGAAGATCCCCGCGACCGTCGCGACGGTCTGGACCGCCCGCCGACGCCGGGCCGCCGTCCGGGCCTGGAGCAGCACCCGGTCGCCGTCCGCCCGGAACTCCGGGACTGCCTCGATCGCCGAGGCGCTGAGCAGGGAACGCAGCCGCGCGAGGCCGCGCGCGTTGGCGGACTTGACCGAGCCGAGCGAGATGCCGAGCTCCTCGGCGACCTGCGCCTCGGACAGGTCGAGCAGGTGCCGCAGCACCACGACGCGCCGCTGGCCGAGTGGCAGTGCCCGCAGGGCCCTGCCGAGCTCGTCCCGGACGGCGACGTCGTGCGCGTGGTCAGGGACGGGCGAGATCGGTAGGACACCGTCGTCCGTCACTCCCACGCGCCGGTCCTTGCGCCAGCCGTCGATTCTGAGATTCATCAGGATGCGCCGCGCATAGGCCCGCGGCTCCCCCGTCCGCGCCTTGGCCCACGCGCGGTACGTCCGCTCGAACGTCGCCTGGACCAGCTCCTCGGCCTGGTCGGCGTCGCCGGACAGGAGGTAGGCCGTCCGGTACAGGTACGCGCCCGCCGCCGTCACGAAGTCCACGAACTCCGCGTCGAGGTCGGGGGCGACCAGCACCCTCGCGCGCCCCGGATCGACGACGGGCTGCTCGGTTGTCTCCGCGTTCATACCGCCCACCACGGGCGAGCCGGCTCAGAGGTTGCCTCGTCCTCGGACACGACCACGCGGAGCATCCGGTCATCATGCCGCCGGATACGGCCCAACGGGCATTGGTTCGCGGCGAGAACCGTGGCGAATCAGCTTTTACCAAGCTCCAACCCGCACTCACAATTGTGTGGGTAGACTCATAATTGTGGCTCTAGCCCCACAATTTCTCGACGCCCATCTGAACTGAGCAATGTCGGCTCACGTTGCCTTTCGGGCCGCTTGTGAAAGTTGTAACATGCTTGCCATGGCGCCCGGATCGCGCGATGACGCAGACAACGACCCCCTCCGCCGAGCCGCGCAGTACCGCGTGGACCGGGAGGCAGCGGCCGAGCGCGCGGAAGGTCCCGGTTCCTCGGTTCCGGACGACGACGAAGCCGGCGACGACAACGCCGGCGAGGGCGACGCCAACGAGTCCGAGACCAAACGGCCCGGCAGCATGTCCGTCGAGGAGCGCTCGCGCTACGTCGACGTGGTGATCGACCAGGCGATGCGCCGCGGCGAGTTCGACAACCTGCCCCTGCACGGCAAGCCGATCCCGGGCATCAGCGGCAAGCACGACCCCGACTGGTGGGTCAAGGGCCTGATCGAGCGGGAGAACATCACCGGCGTCCTGCCGTCGGCGCAGCTCCGCAAGGACGACGCCGAGCTGGACGCCCGGCTCGACCTCGAGGCCATGGAGGAGCGCGTCCGCGAGATCGTCGCGGAGTTCAACGCGCGTGTCGTGGACGCCCGGCGTCAGCTCCAGGGCGGCCCGCCGATCGTCACGCCCACCCGCGACGTGGACGAGCAGGTGCGCAGGTGGCGGGAGCGCCGGGCGGCGCGCCGGGCCGCGGCGTCGGCACCCTCGACGTCCGCGGCGCGCACACCGCGGACGTCGGCCGACCGGCCGTGGTGGAAGTTCTGGTGACGGCGGGTCAGAACCCGTACGCCGTCACGATGACCACGGCGGTCATCAGCCAGTAGGGCACCGATCCGAGCGCGAACCCCAGTCCCGCGGCGATGGCCATGCGGCCTCGGTGCGCCCCGAACCGGCTGGACACGGCTCCCGCCGCCATCGTGAGACAACCCACGATCGTCACGCCCTCGGCGGCGCCCTGCGAGATGAGCATCCCGAGGATGAGCGCGACCACCCCGACGACGGCCTCGCCGCGCGCTAGGAACGGCCCGCCTCGACGAGCCCGCGGGTGAGTCTCCTGGTGCGTTGTCATGGCGCATCGCCCCTCGTGCCCGACGTCGGCGTGGGCACCTCTTTTCCAGGATCGCACCAGGACCCGTTCTTTGCCAGGGCCCACCAGGATCAGGCGCGGGGCGCCCCGCCGTCGGCCGGCGCGAGCACGTAGCCGCGGAACCACCTCGCCGTCTCGCGCCAGACCTGCTCCCGGGCAGGCGCCGCCGAGAGGGTCGCGTCGTGCAGCCCGCCGTCGATCCGCACCAGGGTGGTGAGGGAGCCGACGTCGGGCACGCGACGGGCGATCCCGACCACGTCCAGCACCGAGTCGGTGGACCGCATCTCCTCGGTCCACCGCGTCGGGATGCTGCTGCGGGCACTGAGCAGCACGAGGACCGGTACGTCGATGCCCAGGCCCCGCGCGACCTGGTCCTGTCCGCGGAAGATCGCGGCCAGCCACGCGGGCGTGGCGCGCCAGCCGGCGTCGGGCCGCCAGGCGACGTCGTAGTCCCACTCGCCATCGAACCGCGACGAGATCGAGCGCGCGTACAGGCCGCGGTCCAGGTTGACGAGCTGGCTGCGGGGCACGAGCACCGACTGCACGCGGATGCCGGGCTCCATGAGCTTGCGCCCCGCCTCGCGGGTCTGGAACTCCAGCCACGGCCCGTTCAGCACGAGACCCGCGACCCGTTCCTGGTTGCGCGCCGTCCACAGGCTGAGGGTGAGCCCGCCCGTGGAGTGGCCCATCAGCACGAGCCGACGGTCGGGGCGGTCGTCGAGGCCGTGCCCCATGACGGCGAGCGCCGCCTCGATCTCCTCGTCGTAGGTGGCGAGGCTGCGGACGTACCCCGGGGTCTGGCCCTCACGCAGGCTGCGCCCGTAGCGCCGCAGGTCGAGCGCGTGGAACCGCACGCCGAGCGACTCCCAGAAGTCCGCGAGGTGGGTCTGGAAGAAGTAGTCGAGCCAGCCGTGCACGTAGAGCACGTCGACGCCGGCGTCGGGCGGTGCGGCTGGCGTCGCGGCCGGGTCCCCGTTCGTGTGCTGCCGTCCGGCGCCCGACAGGCGCAGGCGGCGGCCGAGCTCCGACAGCTCGTCCCAGAGGCGCGCCACCTGCGGGTTCTCTGCTCCGACCCGCCGGATCCCCCGGTGATGCTCGGCCTCGCCGGGCTTGGCGAGGCTGTCCTCCGTGGTGTCCGGCCCGACCGCCGTCCGGGAGCCGGACCGGGCCCGGCGCACCAGCGTCGCCACCACCTCGGTCTCGTCCTCGTCGGGCTCCAGCGGCAGGGTCAGGCGTTCGAAGCCCGGCAGCACGTCGGGCTCCCAGACCGGCTCCGGCGCCGGCCCGTCGTCCAGACCGGGGGAGAGGCTCGTCATCTGACCGACGGTAACCGGAGGTGCGCCCACTCCGCCGGGTAGTCGTCGAGCCAGACCTCGAACGAACGCGCGGCACGCCCGGCCAGGTGCGCGACGTCGGGGCTCACGTTCGCGAGCACACCCGCCTCGATCGCCTGGCACCGGGTGATCCAGTCCTCCACCTCGGTGGCGGTCGACCGGTAGAACTGGGCGCGCGCCTGCTCCACGGTCTGGGACACGTACCGGATGGTGCGGCCGACGGCCGCCGACAGCGTCGCCGCGATCTCGTCGAAGGTCAGCGCCTCGGGTCCCGTCAGGTGGTAGGCACGGCCCGCGTGCCGGCCCGGGTCCTCGTCGAGCAGGACCGCGGTGGCGACGTCGGCCACGTCGTCGTGCGACACGGTGGCGACCCGGCCGTGGCCGGCCGGCGCACGGAGCAGCGCCTGCTGCCCGGAGCCGGACGACTCGTCGTGCACGGCGAAGGTGAGGGTGCGGTGGAACATGCTGGTGCGCAGCATGGTCCACGTGAGGTCGGTGCCCCGCAGGTACTCCTCGGTCAGCCAGTCGTCGCGGGCGCTGGACGCGATCGCGTCCGGCGCGGCACCGATCGACGAGACGTAGACGACGTGCCGCACGCCCGCGAGCACGGCCGCGTCGATGGCCGCGCGGTGCCTGGAGAGGCGGCCGGGACGCTCCCGGCCCGGCACGAGGAACACGGCGTCCGCCTCGGCGAAAGCGCTGGTCAGCGCCCTGGTGTCCGCGTCGGTGGGGATCGCGACAACCTCCGACTCGGGCAGCGGGGCGCCGTCGGGCAGCCGGGGGGCGGCGCCCCTGCCGGCGACCAGCATGCGCTGGTGACCGCCTGCCGCGGCGACACGGAAGGCGAGCCTGGAACCCAGCCGGCCGTCGGCCCCGGTGAGGACGATCAGCCGGTCCGGCGACGCGGGCGTCATTCCCACACCGTAGACGGCGGACCGCCGACCAGCCGGTCGGGGCGGGGTGAAATGCCGATCAGGCGCCCGAGGGCACGCCCAGCTCCGCCCGGACGAAGTCGACCACGCCGTCCGCCGCCGCCTCGATCTCGGCGAGGCACTCCTCGAAGTCCTCGGGACCCCCGTACCAGGGGTCGGCGATGTCGAGCCGGTGCTCGGGAGCGCCCTCCGCGGCAGGGTCGAACGACCGGTACATCCGGATCGTCGTGTCGGCCTGCGTGCGGCCGGCGAGGTTCCGCAGGGCCTGCGCATGGCGCGTCGTCATCGCGAGGACCAGGTCCCGCGAGCCGACGTCGTCCCTGGTCACCTGGCGTGCGCGGTGGGCGTCGCCGGTGGGGTACCCGTGCTCCGCGAGGACGGCGCGGGCGCGCCGGTCCACCGGGTTGCCGTGCTCCTCGTCGCTCACGCCGGTCGAGTCGACCACCACGGCGTCGCCCAGGCCGGCGGCCTCGAAGCGGTCGCGCAGCACGATCTCGGCCATCGGGGACCTGCAGATGTTTCCGGTGCAGACGGTCATCACGCGGTAGGCAGTCACGCGCACATTCTCCCGTGCCGCTTTCCCCGGCTGTCTCCGGGCGCGGGAAAGCCCGCGGGGCGACATGTGTCAGCCGTGCTGGACGAGGGCACGGCACCCGCGGGCTCCGGTGGTCGCGAGGAAATCGCCACCAGTGTCCCGTTGCGCCTGAGCGATCAGGAAGGCCCCGTGCTGAGCCCCCCGACCGCCGTCGGCGCGAAACGCTTACGCGTCACGCGACTAGCGCGCGACCACCTCATGGGTCCGATGTGAAATCACTTCTCGGATCACCTCCCTTCTCATGTGCCACAGAACCTACGCCGCCAGGCGGCGTACGCACAGGCTTTTTCCTCGCGGCGAAATTCGTGGCCCAGGGCATTCGGCCGAGCGACGACTTTCGGGGGACCGGCCCGTCTGCCCTGCATGACCATCACCACCGTCGACGCGCTCACGACGTCGGCCGACGGCACGCTGATCGCCTTCGACGTCACCGGCCCGGCCCGCGGCCTGGCGCCCGCGGTCGTCGTGATCGACGGTGTCCTGGCCCACCGGGTGCCCGTCACGCTCGCCGTGGCGGCGGAGCTGGGCGACCGGGTGACCACGCTGCGGTACGACCGGCGCGGGCGCGGCGGGAGCGGCGACACCCCGCCGTACAGCGTGGACCGGGAGATCGACGACATCGCCGCGTTGTTACAGGTCACGGGCCCGGCCGCGCTGCTGGGCATCTCCACGGGCGCGTTCCTGGCGCTGCGCGCGGCCGCCGACCTGGGCTCCGCGGTCACCGGGGTGCTCTGCTACGAGCCGGGCTACGACGTGGCCAGCGGCGAGCCGCCCGCCGATCCCCGGATGATCGCGGGGGTGGAGGCATGCGTGGAGGCGGGTGACCCGGGCAGCGCCGTCGAGCTCTTCCTCGACGTGGTGGGCATGCCGTGCCGGCTGGTGCCGCGGATGCGGGCGTCGGCGTCATGGGCGGACCTCGAGTCGATGGCGCCGACCATCGCCTACGACGGCCGGGTGCTCGCGGCCGTCGCCCTGGGGCGACGCGCCCTGATGTGCCGGTGGGACATGATCACCCAGCCGGTGCTGGTGGCCCACGGCACCGCGAGCGCCGCAGCCGTCGCGGCGGCGGCGGACTCGCTGGTGGCCGTGCTTCCGGCGGCACGCCGGGTGACCGTTCCCGGTCACGGGGCGGACGTGCCGCCGGAAGCGATGGCGGAGGCCGTCGCAGGCCTCCTGGGTGTCGTCAGTCCGTGAGCGAGGCGCGGGAGCCGACGACGGGGGACGAGCCGATCAGACCGCCGAGCTGGGACGCACCGGAGCCCGAGCCGGCGAGCGTACGGGCGGACATCGTCCCCTCGTAGCTGTCGTACTTCACGTACTGGTGGTAGACCTGGCCGTCCGACCGGTCGGTGATACGCCAGCGGCCACCCACCCAGACGGACCGCGGGGCCTCGGTGTAGGCACGGAAGAAGCCGCACCCGTCACTGTCGAGCGGGACGCCCCAGGAGATGTGGTCGGGCTGCTCCTGGCCGGCACCGGCGTAGACGTGCCCGTTGCTGCCGACGAACTGCACAGAGATGTCACCGGTGGGGTAGTAGCCCGGCGCGGCGCAGACGCCGACGTCGGCCGTCAGGTAACCGGCGTACTCGTAGGACTCGCTGATCGCGGCGTTGTAGTTCCACAGGCTGAACCACTGGTAGGCCGCGAAGGGCGACGACAGCGAGGACCGAACCCAGAGGTAGGTCCGGTTGCTGGTGTCCTTGCCGGCCATGTTCGACACGACCACGCGGAACTGGTTGAGCTCGTGCGCGGGAGCGGCGGTGAACCGGTACGTCGAGCTGTTCGACCCGATGTTGGTCCAGGTGCCGCTCGCAGGGGTCCAGCGCTGCCACTGGTACTTGAGGCCGCCGCCCGTGGCGGAGACCTTGAGCGTCACGGTCTTGCCGACCGTCGTGTCCACGTAGCGCGTCGGCTGCGTGGTGACGTTCGGCGTGCTGATGCCGACGGGCCACTTCACGGTGACGGTCGCCGAGCTAAGGCGCTTGGCCGGCAGGTAGGCGTACTTGCGGCCGACGATCTCCACCGAGATCTTCTTGCCGTGCTCCTTGGTCGTGAGCTTGTAGGTGCGGCTGGTCGCACCGGCGATCGGCGTGCCGTTGGCGCGCCACTGGTAGGTGACCACCGACGGCGTGGGCGACCAGGTGCCGCGGTTCGCGGTGAGGGTCTGGCCCACGCGGACGGTGCCGCTGATCGTCGGCGCGGACGTCCGGGCGAACGGCTTGGAGACGACGGCGGCGGCCGACGTCAGGCTCTTCGTCGTGTAGCCCGCCTTGGAGCCGGTCACCGTGACGGTGAGCTTGTCACCGTGGAGGCGGCTGGGGATCGTGTAGGTGCGGCTGGTGGCGCCGGAGATCGAGCTGCCGTTCGCCTTCCACTGGTACTTCAGTGTGGCCGTCGGGGAGAAGTGGCCGGTCGTGGCGCCGACCAGGCCGCCGACCTTGACCGTGCCGTTGATCTTCGGCGTCGTGGTGACGAAGCTGGCCTTCGCGACCGTCGAGAACGCGCTGTAGGCGGTCTTCGGGGCGTAGCCGGCCTTCGTGCCGGTCACGACGAGGCGCAGGGTCTTGCCCGCGTGCGCGGCCTGCGGGGTGAACGTCGTCGTGGTGGCGACCGTGGTGCCGCTGATGTTCCACTGGTAGGCGAGGGAGGTGCCCTCGGGCCAGGTGCCGGGCCGGGCGGTGAGCTTCGAGGCGACCTTGACCGTGCCGGAGACGGTCGGGGTGCCGGCGGCGAGGTCGCCGAGGGTCACGACACCGGAGGCCGCCGCGACGGGGTCGCTCGTCAGGCCGCCCGCGGTCGCCGCGACGGTGCCGATCAGGTACTGGTCGAGGTAGGCGGGCAGGACGTCGAGCGTCGGGTCGCCGGCACCTTCGACGAGGGTGTCCGTGGCGTCCAGGACCGCGTCGGCGCTGAGGTACCACGCGTAGGCGACGGACTCGGGCTCGGGCGCCCAGGTGCCGCCAGTCTGGTCGAGGGCGATCGTGGTGCCGACCACCGCTGCCCCGCTCACCGCGAGGGTTCCGGTGAAGACGGGCGCGTCGGCCTCCGCGGCGGACGCCGGCACAGCGGCGAACGGCCCGGCGACCAGGGCGAGCGTGGCGAGCGATGCGCCGGCGCGCCAGCGCCGGGCCGTTCTCGGGGTGGGGGCGGCGAACGCGGGGTGGGCGTCGCCGAAGAGCTTCTGCTTCATAGGGGGGTCCTTCGCGATCCGTGACAGGACGGGGCACCGGGGACCGCCGTCGGTCCCGGGCGTCGCGAACGTAACCTGCCTCGAATGCTGCCGGAAGCAACATTGAGCGAGAATCGGCTTAAAACCGTCGAAGTTCACCCCTGGATTCACCCCGCGGTGAATCCTGTCGCCGCCAGGGCCCGTCGAGACATGCGTCCCGACGGGCCCTGGCGATCTCAGGACGGGCGATCTCAGAACGGGCGGCTCAGAACGGGCGGCGAGCCGTGACCAGGATCCGCGGCGCCTCGTCCACCAGCACGTTGCCCGTCGCGAAGTGCATGTGCAGCCCGCGCAGCGCCGCCTCGTGGCGGGCGACGGCGGCGGGGGTGAGGTCGGCCAGGTCGGGCACCTGCCAGGCCGCGACCCGCAGGTACCACAGCACGGAGGAGAGGTCCTTGAACGTGCGCGTCCCCGCGTACTCCGTGGCCTCGACGATCTCGAGGCCGGAGGCGACGAGGCCGTCGGAGATCACGTCGATCGTCACGCCGTCCGGGTCCCAGCCCAGCGGCACCCGGAGCGCCTGGTTGAGGACGAATCCGTCGCGCGTGTCCACCTGCTCGGTGAGGAACGTGCCGCCCGGCTCCAGCACGCGGCCCACCTCGTCGGGGTCGATGGTGCTGAACCGGCTGAGCACCGCGCTGTACTGGCCGTCGAAGAAGGGCAGCAGCACGTCACCCGTCCACGACGGCTCCACGCGGCGCACGTCGACTCCGAGCGGCTCCAGGCGCCGTCGGGCGGCGAGGAAGGCCGGGCCGAGCTCCGTGGCGGCCGAACCCTTGGGGAGCGGGCCGAGGCCCGCGAAGAAGTCACCGTCACCGGTGCCGATGTCGAGCACGGCACCTCGGGACTTGAGCACGATCTCGCGGGCCAGCGTGGGGTAGTCCCACTCCGGCACGTCGATCGTGAGACGGTCGTCGACGGGAGCGTTGTCGAGACCACCCGTGAACAGCGCCGCGGGTGTAGCAGGTGTCGCAGGGGCGTTACGCGCCCATTCGACGTGGTCCTCGAACGGCGCGTCCGGCGCCGGAGCAGGGGCGATCGAGACGTCAAGCATGTGGGAGATTGTGACGCAAACGGGGAGTAAGGGCTAACACTGGTGCAAACACGACCGGAGGCATCGCCGTGATGGTGAATCCCATACCCGCGGCGCACATCTCACCGACGGAACCGCCGTTCTCACTGCGCGTGGTCGGCCTGATGTCCGGCACGTCCCATGACGGGGTCGACGCCGCGGCGTGCGATCTCCGGCTCACCGGCGACACGCTGACGCTCACGCCCCTCGGGCACCTCTCCGCGCCGTACCCGGAGGAGCTCCGGTCGTCGCTGGTGGCGGCGCTCCCGCCGGCCGCCAGCTCCGCGGAGGCGGTGTGCCGGCTCGACACAGGCATCGGCCAGGCCTTCGGCGACGTCGCCGGCCGTGCCGTGGCCGAGCTCTGCGACGGGCGAGCCGACCTCGTGGTCTCCCACGGCCAGACGCTCTTCCACTGGGCGCCCGCGGGCGGCGCCGTTCGGGGCACCCTGCAGATCGGCGAGCCCGCGTGGATCGCCGAGGCGACCGGGCTCCCCGTCGTCTCCGGCCTGCGCACGCGCGACATCGCCGCGGGCGGGCAGGGCGCCCCGCTGGTCGGCCTGTTCGACGCGCTGTGGCTCGCCGGCCGCCCCGGCGCCGTCGCGCTCAACCTGGGCGGCATCGCGAACGTGACCGTGCTGCCGTCGGCGGGCGATGCGCGCGCGGGCGCACCCGCCACCACGCCGGTCGCCTTCGACACCGGCCCCGCCTGCGCGCTGCTCGACGCCGCGACCTGGCACGTCACGGGCGGACGCCTCGCCTTCGACGCCGACGGCGCCCTCGCCGCCCGCGGCCGCGTGCTCCCCTCGCTGCTGGAGCGGCTGCTCGACGAGCCCTACTACGCACGACCGGCCCCGAAGTCGACGGGCAAGGAGCTGTTCCATCTCTCCTACCTGCTGGACCGCGTCGGACCCACGGAGCCGACGGCGGAGGACCTGCTCGCCACGCTCGTGGCACTCACCGCCCGCACGGTGGCCGACGCCGTGCGGCACACCGCCACCGAGGTGGTCGCCTCGGGCGGCGGGACTCGCAACCCGGTGCTCATGGCGGCACTCCGGGAGGAGCTGCCCGGGGTCGCCGTCCGGACGTCGGACGAGCTGGGCGTGCCGAGCCAGGCAAAGGAGGCGCTGGCGTTCGCGGTACTCGGTTGGCACACGTGGCACGGCCTGCCCGGCGTGCTGCCGGGGGCGACCGGGGCGCGGCACGCGAGCGTGCTGGGGTCGGTGACGGCGGGAGCGGACGGGCGGTACCCGCCGGGGCGGGGTTCGGGCGTGGGGCGGCCGGGGCGGTTGGAGATCTTGCCGCCGGTCTGAGGCTCCGTGGCTCGCAGGCGTGACCCGAGGCGGCGCCGACGGGTGAAAGCGGAGCGAGGCGCCCGATTTTCACTGAAAAGCGGCCCTGTGACCGATAAAGTCACGCGACTTGTCGTCCCGCGTGTAGACCATGCGCGGCTACTGCTGGAGCGCTCGATGTCGACCTCGGTAACACGGCGGTTCCTTCCCTCGGCACGGCGGACCTGCGCGTCGCTGCTGGCCTCGGGTCTCGTGCTCGGACTTGGTGTGACGACCGCTGGTGCGTCACCTGCCATGGACGCGCTCGTGGCGAGCACGACAGAAGTCGTTGCGCCAACCCTCGCCGCGGATGCCGAACCTCTCGATCCCAGCTTCGTGCAGGAGGGGATGCCGAGCACGCACGGCGGACAGGTCGTGGGATGGGGACGCCTGAGCGGGGCGTTCAACGGCAACTCGCCGCGAGCGCTTCCGGACGGTGTTCATGCCGTGGCACTCTCCGCCGACGATCGCCATATCCTGATACTGCGGAGCGACGGAGGAGTGGACGTCCATGGGTCCGGCGCCTTCAGCGGATCGGGCCGCCACCTCACGCCACCGGAACGCACGACATTTACTGCCGTGTCGGCGGGCTGGGACTGGACCACACGGATCCTCAGGTCCGACGGCATAGTGGTCGACGCGTCGGGGACGCCGGTGAAGACACCGCCCCAGGGTCTGCGGTACATAGCAATCTCAGGGCACCTTGCACTGCGTTCGGACGGGACGCTCGACCCTGCCTCCACCCCGGGCGAGTCGTGCTCCGCGGCACGCGATCCGGGTTCCGACCTTCGCTACACCGCCATCACGGCCCGGCGGGACTCGGGAGACTGGGCCGCGCTGCGCAGTGACGGCGTCATTCTGAGCTGCCACGAACTGGTCGACGGGTGGGAGACCCGGGTCGTCGACCCCCCGGCGGGCACACGGTTCATCGGCGTCGACATGGGCAACGGGGAGGTGGTCGGCGCCACTGCGGACGGACGCGTCATCTCGTCGGGCGGGACACAGCTCGCCGCCGCCCCGGCGGGACGTTCAGTCGTCTCGCTTGCTGCGTTGGACCCGGGGCAGGGCAGTGCGACACTCGACGACGGGTCGATCCTCAGCTGGGGACTCATCGGCAGGGACGCGGTGCTGCCGCTGGTTCCGGCGGAGCGCGCCGTCTTCTCCGCTGTCGACGGATACAGCACCACTGCACAGCACTGGGCGATCATGGTCGGAGACCCCGTCCCTGTGGAGGTTTCCCTGCGGCCTGTGCTGCCGTCGGGCCGTCCGTTGCGCGTCACGGATGACGTCCGGATCGGCGCCAATGCCACTCTTGCTAACGGGGTGCCAGTCTCCGGCCAATTTGAGCCGACATCGCAGGCACCTGACGGGCAGGTACAGGCGCTCGAGACGGTGGGCCTTTGGCCTTCGGATCCGGCTGAGATCCGGTTCTCCACCGGAACCCACGAGCTCACCGGAACCCACCTGCTGGACGTGACGTTCTCCGGGTCCCCCTACGCCACGACCACAGTCGAGACCTCGTTCGATTTCATGGAGCCGAGCATCGTAAAGCTCACCACCTCGGGACCCGCGACGTGGCACGACGGCACCGAGAAGACGCTCTGCTTCACGCTCGCCACCGAGGACGGCTCGCCTCTGTGGTGGCCCACGACGTACGGACCGACCACGATCAGCGTCGGTGCCGACCCAGGCGACGTGTACGAGGCAGAGCCACCACCCTGGGACGGCGCGCCGGGCAATTGGTGCATGCACTACCTGCAACTTGAACCCGGTACTTACACGGCTCAGTTCAACTACGAAGGATGGGGTGAAGCCGACTCGGTGTCGTGGACCGGTCAGATCGTCGTACTGCCGCCCGCCACCACACGCATCCAGAGCGACCTACCAACCTCGTGGCGTTACGGCCAGATGCCGGACTTTGTCTCGTTCGACGTGCTGTCCGACTCGCTCGTTCCGGTGGGAGTTGCGGTCCTGGAGCTCGACGACGGGACCTGGTTCGGGGCCGGCGACCAGCTCGACGAGAATGGCCGCGGGAAGATCTCGATCGGCCACGAGGATGAGCTCGCTCCCGGCACCCACCCCATGACCGTGCTGTATCGGGGCGGATACGGCTTCGCTCCCGCCCGCCTGGAGCGGACGGTCACCGTCGAGCCTGGCGTCTTCAGCGCAGCGGCGCCGAGGGTCACGGGAACGGCGAAGGTCGGCTCGAAGCTGTCCGCGTCCACCGGCATCTGGTCGCCGACACCCACGAGTTTCCGCTACGCGTGGAAAGTCGACGGCGTCGCCGTCACGGGCGCGACGTCGAGCACCTTCAGCGTCCCCGCCTCGGCGGCGGGCAAGAAGGTCACCGTCACGGTCACCGGCCTCAAGCAGTACTACGAGTCGTCGGCGACCAGCGCCCCCACGACCGCCGTCGCCCCCGGGACGTTCACCGCCCCGAAGCCGACGATCAAGGGCACGGCGAAGGTCGGCGCGACGCTGACGGCGACCCGCGGGACGTGGTCGCCGACGCCGTCGTCCGTGAAGTACGTCTGGAAAGCGAACGGCGTGACCATCTCGACCCGGACGTCGAGCACGTTCGTGGTGCCGGCGTCGGCGAAGGGGAAGCGGCTGACCGTCACGGTGATCGGCTCGCGGACCGGGTACACGACGAGGTCGGTCGCGAGCACCGCGACGTCGGCGGTCGGGGCGGGGACGTTCACGGCGCCGCGGCCCACGATCACGGGGACCACGCGGGTCGGGTCGACGCTCACGGTGAGCTGCGGGACGTGGTCGCCCGCGCCGTCCTTGGTGAAGTACGTGTGGAAGGCGAACGGAACGACCATCTCGACCCGGACGAGCAACCGGTTCGTGATCCCGGCGTCCGCGCGTGGCAAGCGCCTGACCGTCACGGTGACCGGCTCACGGACCGGGTACACGGCCAAGTCGGCGACGAGCATCAGTACGGTGACCATCCGCTGAGCCTCGCGGCAGCCCGCCCCGGCCGGGGTGGCGGCGTCCCACGACGTCGCCACCCCGGCATTTCCGTGTGTGACCCCGGAAATACCGGGGAGAAGTACCCATCTCGGGCGGGATGCCGAGCCCGAGGCCGGACATGACGAAGGCCCCGACTCTCTGAGTCGGGGCCTTCGTAACAACGTGCGCGAGGGGGGAGTTGAACCCCCACGCCCTTTCGGGCACACGGACCTGAACCGTGCGCGTCTGCCTATTCCGCCACTCGCGCGCTGCGTGGATGAGGCTAGCACGGCTCAGAGGGCAGTTCCGAATCCAATAACAGTGAAGTGGTTCACGTCCCGCCGCAGGTCTAGTAGCGTGCGGATCCGCCCACGTCTCTCCTCGCCGCGCCACCTGAGGGAAGATCGGAGAAGATCCGCAGGACATCCACAGTATTGGAGTCTGCGGGGACCTACCGGTCTATACGATCTAGGTAGTCTGCCCGGCGCAGACCCTGGAAGGAGGTGGCATGGGCGCCCTGGACCGCTTCGAGAAGAGCGTGGAGCGCATGATGAACAACGCGTTCGCCAAGGTGGGACGTGGCGAAGTGAAGCCCGTCGAGCTGGCGAGCAGGCTGCGGCGTGAACTGGACGACCGTGCCGCGGTCGTCGGACGCGACCGTACCGTCGCACCGAACGAGTTCACGATCGAGCTCGCTCCCGACGACTTCGCCCAGATCGAGGCGTGGGGTGCACAGACCCTCGCCGACGAGCTCGCGTCCAACATCACGGCGTACGCCGCGACGCAGCACTACGCGTTCGTGGGCCCCGTCAGCGTGACGTTCGACGAGCAGTACGAGCTGGTGCCCGGCCGCTTCACCGTGCGGTCGCGCAGCGTGCAGGGAAGCGTCGCCCCGGCGACCTCCGGCGCGCCGACGGGACGGCACCCGCTCATCGACATCGATGGTCAGCGCTACCTGCTCACCGGACCGGTGACCGTCATCGGGCGCGACGCCGAGGCGGACATCGTGGTGGACGACCCGGGTGTCTCCCGGCGGCACCTCGAGATCCGCGTGACGCCGGACGGCGTCGTGGCGACCGACATGGGCTCCACCAACGGCCTGTACGTCGAGGGCCACCAGGTTCCTGCCGCGACCCTGCTCGATGGCAACACGATGACCATCGGCCGTACCCGCATCATGTTCTGGACCGGCAGTGCGTCCGGTGCGGACAACGAGGACTGGTGAATAAACCGAAATGAGTGAGCTGACGTTCACCCTGCTCCGGCTGGGCTATCTCGTGCTGCTGTGGGTGTTCGTGCTCTCCGCCGTCGCAGTGCTACGGCGCGACCTCGCGGGGCCACGCACGACCAGCGGCCGGCGGCGCCGGCCCGAGCTGGCGGGGCCGGCCCCGACGCCGTCCCCCGGCGGCGGTGCGCCCCGCGCGCCCCAGCGCGGTGGCCCGTCGCGGCTCGTCGTGGTGGCCGGCCCGCTCACCGGGACGACCATTCCCCTCACCTCGTCCGGAGTGCTGATCGGGCGTGCGCCGAGCTGCACCCTCGTGCTCGACGACGACTACTCGTCCTCGCGCCACGCGCGGATCTTCCCCCAGGGCGGCCAGTGGTTCGTGGAGGACCTCGGTTCCACGAACGGCACCTACATCGGCGAGGAGCGGGTGCAGGGCGTGCTCCCGCTCGGCCTCGGTGTGGGCGTGCAGATCGGACAGTCCGTCGTCGAGCTCCAGGGATGACCACCACGTGACCGTGACCTTGCGGTATGCCGCGCGCTCCGACGTCGGCCTCGTCCGCTCCAACAACCAGGACTCCGCGTACGCGGGGCCCAACCTCCTCGTCGTGGCCGACGGGATGGGCGGACACGCAGGCGGCGACGTCGCGTCCGCGCTGACCATCGCGGCCCTGGTGGGCCTCGACCGGCCCGACCACAGCTCCGACCAGTCGATGTCCGAGCTGGAACGCTCGATCGACCGCGCCCGGCAGGACCTCGTCGACGCCACCACGGCCGACCCGGACCTGGCCGGCATGGGCACCACCGTCACCGCGCTGCTGAAGTCCGGCAACACGCTTGCCATGGCCCACCTGGGCGACTCGCGCGCGTACCTGCTGCGGGACGGCACCCTCGCGCAGGTCACGGTGGACCACACCTTCGTGCAGCACCTGGTCGACACCGGTCGCATCACGCCGGACGAGGCCGAGAGCCACCCGCAGCGCAACGTCGTCATGCGGGTCCTCGGCGACTTCGACCTGGACCTCACTCCCGACCTGTCGATCCGCGAGGCGGTGCCCGGCGACCGCTGGATGCTCTGCTCCGACGGCCTGTCCGGATTCGTGCCGGACAGCGAGATCGCCGAGGTCCTCAACACCGTCCCCGACCCGTATGACGCCGTCGAGCGGCTCGTCTCGATGTCCATGCGCGCGGGCAGCACCGACAACATCACCGTCGTCGTCGCGGACGTCCTGGACGACGCTGCCGCGGCGGGCACCACGGCCACCGTCACCCCGGAGATCGTCGGCTCGGCCGCCCTCGCGGGCGTGACCGCGGCCGGTGGTGGTGCGCCCTCCGCGAGCGCCACCCCGCACTCCGAGATCGACGGCGACACCGTGACCGGCTTCAGCCGCGGCGGCGCGGCGCAGGGCGGACAACCGGCGCCGGCCGCCGTCGCGGTGGGCGTGCTGTCCGACCCGGCGGCCCAGGACAGCCTGGCCGACACGCTCGAGCAGGCCATGATCGCGGGCGGCACCGACGAGGAGCAGTACCAGCCGGACATCCAGCCCGACGACGACCTGGCCGAGGAGGCCGACGAAGAGGCGCCGACGCGCAAGAAGCGCGTCTGGCTGACCGTGGTCGGTGCCCTGCTGCTCGTCGTGGGCCTCGTCCTGGCGGGCTGGGGCGGCTACCGCTGGACCCAGACGCAGTACTACGTGGGTGAGTCCGACGGCCAGGTCGCGGTGTTCCGCGGCATCCCGGCGACGGCCGGACCCCTGACCTTCTCGACGGCGGTCGAGCTCACGGGCACCCGCGTCGACGAGCTGCCTACCTTCGTCGCGGACCGGGTGAACGAGACCATCCGCGCCACCTCCCTCGAGGACGCCCGCGGGCGCGCCGAGCGGCTGATCGCCGAGGCGGCCGAGGAGACCGAGCCGTCTGCCTCGCCGTCGCCGTCGTCCACCCCGACGCCGACCACGAGCGAGCCGGCGAGCACCTCGTCGCCGAAGTCCACGCCCACCGCCTCCAAGGAGACCGGGACGGGAGGGAACGGATGAGCGTCCTCCAGCCCGAGGAGAAGGCACCGGCCCGCGCCGCCGAGGCGATCCTGCTGGTCGTCGCGCTGGCGCTCGGCATGGGCGGCATGTGGATGGTGGGCTACTCCCTCGAGGACGGCCTGCCCGAGGGGTTCTGGACCTACACGCTCGTCCTGGCCGCGCTGGCCTTCACGGCGCACATCGTGCTGCGGCTGCGTGCGCCCTACGCCGATCAGGTAATCCTGCCGGCCGTCGTGCTGCTGAACAGCGTCAGCATGGCGATGGTGCTCCGGCTCGACCTGTCGCCCAACATCGCCATGGCCGGCGCCAACGCGCCGAGGCACATCATGTGGTCCGCGATCGGCATCATCCTCGGCTGCATCGTCATCTTCGTGATCCGCGACCACCGCAGCTTGCGCCGCCTGACCTACACGGCGATGATCGTCGGCATCGTGCTGGTCGTCCTCCCCCTGGTCCCTGGCCTGGGCAAGGAGATCAACGGCGCGCAGATCTGGATCTTCATCGGCCCGTTCTCGCTGCAGCCGGCCGAGTTCGCCAAGATCGCGTTCGCCGTGTTCTTCGCGGGCTACCTGGTCGCGAACCGCGACACCCTGGCGCTCGCGGGCAAGAAGTTCCTGGGCCTGCAGCTCCCGCGCCTGCGCGACCTCGGCCCCATCCTCATCGTCTGGGCCGTCTCGCTGGCGGTCCTCGTCGGCGAGAAGGACCTCGGTACCTCGCTGCTGTTCTTCGGCCTCTTCGTCGGCATGCTCTACCTGGCCACCGACCGGGTCGGCTGGATCGTCATCGGCCTCACGATGTTCGCCGCGGGCGCCGTCGTCGCCTGGTCGATCTTCAGCCACGTGCAGGGTCGCGTCGATGTGTGGCTCGACCCACTGAACGCTGAGCTCTACGAGCGCGACTTCGGCGGGTCCTACCAGATCGTCCAGGGCATGTTCGGCATGGCGTACGGCGGCATGTTCGGCGCAGGCTGGGGCGAGGGGTTCCCGGACCGGGTGCCGTTCGCCTTCTCGGACTTCGTGTACGCCGCCCTCGGCGAGGAGCTCGGCCTCACCGGCCTGCTGGCGATCCTGCTGATCTACCTGGTGATCGTGCAGCGCGGCCTGCGCCACGCGATCGGCGTGCGTGACGGTTTCGGCAAGCTGCTCGCGGGCGGTCTCGCATTCGTCATGGCGCTGCAGCTCTTCGTGGTCGTGGGTGGCATCACCCGCATCATCCCGCTCACCGGTCTGACCCTGCCGTTCATGGCCCAGGGCGGATCGTCCCTGCTCGCGAACTGGATAGTCATCGCCCTCATGCTGCGCATCTCCGACGCCGCCCGGCGACCGTCGGCCCTGCCGACCCGCGGCACCCTGGCCGACCCCGCGCCCGCCGTGGTGGGCGGCGGCGCGATCGAGGTGGGCGGGCCCGGCGCGACTCCGGTCCAGGCTGGGACCGACGCCGGTGCGGGCCGCGGGCCGACGCCCAACGAGGCGACCCAGATCGTGCGGGGGGTGGACCTGTGAACGCGACCCTGCGCCGCCTCTCGACGATCGTCATGGTGATGTTCCTGGCCCTCATGGTCTCGACCACCTGGATCCAGTTCGTCCAGGCACAGAGCCTGAACGACGACCCCCGGAACGTCCGCGGGATCTACAGCGCGCTCGGCCGGGACCGTGGACCCATCGTCGTGAGCAACGGCGACCCGATCGTCACGTCCGTCCCCGTGGACGACAACTTCAAGTACCAGCGCACCTACTCCGACGGCGACGGCGGTGCGGCCACCGTGTACGCGCCGGTCACCGGCTACTTCGCCATCAACGGCACGGTCACCGGGATGGAGCGCTACGCGAACAGCTACCTCGCGGGCGAGGACGACTCGCTGTGGCTCGACCGCCTCCAGAACCTCATCACGGGCGAGGAGGCGCAGGGCTCCTCGGTCGAGCTCACGATCGACCCCAAGGTGCAGAAGGCCGCGTGGGACGCGCTGGGCGACAACGTCGGTGCCGCCGTGGCCATCAACCCCAAGACGGGCGCCATCCTCGCGATGGTCTCCAAGCCGTCGTTCGACCCGAACACCCTCGCGGTGCACGACAATGCGGCCGTCACGGCCGCGTCGGAGGAGCTGTTCAACTACAAGCCGCAGGTCAACTCGATCGGCGGCGAGGAGCGGCTCAGCCCCTACGGCCCCACGATCAACCGCACGATCAACGCGATCTACCCGCCGGGCTCCACGTTCAAGCTGCTGACGTCGGCCGCCGCCATCGAGTACGAGGGCATGACCCCGGAGACCCCGATCCCGGCGAAGGACGTCTACCAGCTCCCCGGCACGACCGGTGACGGCGGCAGGGTGCAGAACTTCGACGGCGAGACCTGCAGCCCGACCGGTTCGATGACGCTCAAGGACGCCCTGCGGATCTCGTGCAACACCGCGTTCCTGGAGCTGGCCAACACGGTGGGCAAGGACGGCATGCAGCAGATGTTCCAGGACTTCGGCTTCACCGACTCGCTCGAGATCCCGATGACCACGTCGGTCGGTGTCTACCCGGGCCTCTCCGACACCGCGACGGACGACTCCGACGCCCGCATCGCGCTGTCCGGCATGGGCCAGGGCGACCTTCGCCTGACGCCGCTCCAGGTGGCCATGATGTCCGCGGCCATCGCGAACGACGGCGACCTCATGGAGCCGTACCTCATCCAGAGCGTGCGGGACAGCGACCTCGAGCTCGTGAGCCAGACCAAGCCGAACCGCTACAAGAGCCCGTTCTCGTCGTCCACGGCCGACGCGCTGACCGAGATGATGGTCGCGGTGGTCGAGGACGGCTCCGGCCAGGGCGCACAGATCCCGGGTGTCCAGGTGGCCGGCAAGACCGGTACCGCGGAGGACGACCCCCGGTCGCCCACGCTGTGGTTCACCTCGTTCGCTCCGGCCGACGACCCGCAGGTCGCCGTGGCCGTGGTGCTGGAGAACGAGGGCCAGTCCACCAACGAGACCACGGGTGGCGCCCTCGCCAGCCCGATCGCCGCGCAGATCATGCAGGCGGCGATCTCGAAATGAGACCGGTCGAGGGTCTGTCGCTGGGCGATCGCTACAAGCTGGTGCGGCGCATCGCCATGGGCGGCATGGGCGAGGTCTGGGTAGCGCGCGACGAGAAGCTCGCGCGCGAGATCGCCGTGAAGGTGCTCCGTGAGGAGTACACGGGCAACGAGGACTTCCTCCGCCGCCTGCGCACGGAGGCCCGGAACTCGTCGACCCTCGTCCACCCCAACATCGCGCAGATGTTCGACTACGGCGAGGAGAACGGCGCCGGCTACCTGGTCATGGAGCTGGTCCTGGGTGAGCCGCTCGCCGACCTGCTCGAACGGGAGCCGGTGCTGCAGCCGGCCCGGCTGCTGCCGATCCTGGCGCAGACCGCGCGCGGCCTGCACGCCGCCCACCTCGCCGGCGTGGTGCACCGTGACGTGAAGCCGGGCAACATCCTGCTGGAGCACTCGGGCACCGTGAAGATCACGGACTTCGGTGTCTCGGTGGCCCAGAACCAGGTGCCCATGACCGCCACGGGCATGGTCATGGGCACCGCGCAGTATCTGTCCCCCGAGCAGGCCGTGGGCCAGTCGGCCACGGGCGCCTCGGACATCTACGCGCTCGGCGTGGTCGCCTACGAGGCGACGGCGGGCCGCCGCCCCTTCACCGGCCGGACGCCGGTCGACATCGCGATCGCGCACGTCAACGCGCCGATGCCGCTGCTGCCGACCTCGGTGCACCCCGGGCTGGCCGAGACCATCACGCAGATGCTGGAGAAGGACCCGGCGCAGCGCATCGCCTCGGCCGACCAGCTCGCGCGGCACCTCGACATGCTCGCCGCGGAGATCGCCGAGGACCCGTTCGGCAGCTCGCGCTACGCGCGCCGCTCGCGTCGCGACGGTCAGGCGTCCTCCACGCAGCGCTCCGGCACCGGCCGGTCGAGCGCGCCGCAGCCCGGCCCCTCGCACGCCCGCAGGCAGTCCCCGTTCGGCCCGACCAGCGGCGGGCGGCACACGACCGTGGCCAACGCCCAGTCCGCGCCGCCCCAGCCGTCCCCCGGCCCGGGAGCGCCGGCCGGCGGATTCGGTTCGGGCACGGCGGCGGGTGGTTACGGTTCCGGGAACCCCGCGGGCGGTTACAGCCCGGGCACCCCGGCCGGCGGCTACGGTTCCGGGCCGTTCGGCTCCGGTTCCTACGGTTCCGACTCCGCCGGGTACGGCACGACGTCGGGCACTTACGGGACAGACGCCTACGGACGCCCGTACTCACCGGCTCCGGGCACCCCCGCAGGCGGACCGGCCTCCGGGGGATACGGCTCGGACTCGGCCGGGTACGGCACCGACTCCGCCGGCTACGGGTCCGACTCGGCCGGGTACGGCACGACGTCGGGCGCCTACGGCTCCGACTCCTACGGCAGGCCGGCCGCACCCGGGTACGTCCCGCCGCCGGCGGGCTCGGCGAACGGGGCCGCACGGGCCTATCCGTCGCGCCGCGACCTGCACTCGACACGCCAGGACGGACGGCGGGTCCCCCAGCAAGGGCGTTCGGGAGGGCACCCTGGGAAGGGACGACGCAGCCTGTCGTCCGACATCCAGGGCTGGGTGAACGGGATCGAGGATCGCCTGGGGATCCGCGTGTCCTGGCCGCTCGTCGCACTGGTCGGGCTGCTGCTCGTGGTCATCCTCATCATGCTGGTCACCGGGGGCGGCGACGACGGCGCTCTGCGGGAGCCGTTGGGTTCCTCCGAAATCTA
Organism: Promicromonospora sp. NPDC050262; assembly: GCF_040655935.1. NCBI lineage: Bacteria > Bacillati > Actinomycetota > Actinomycetes > Micrococcales > Promicromonosporaceae > Promicromonospora > Promicromonospora sp. NPDC050262. The sequence goes on from NZ_JBFAKX010000010.1 coordinate 83,539, forward strand.
CGCCGAAACGCTGAATCCCCCGGCAGCGGCCGGACTGGCCGCTTCTGGGATGATGCTCCTCAACGAGTCGTATGCCCTGAGGCAGACGGCCACGACATCAAAGGACCTATGAGTGGTGGAGAACACGCCCCGCGTACTCGCCGGCCGTTATGAGGTCGGCGAGCTCGTCGGCCGTGGCGGCATGGCCGAGGTGCACATCGGCCACGACACCCGTCTCGGTCGTACCGTCGCGATCAAGGTGCTCCGTTCCGACCTCGCCCGTGACCCGTCGTTCCTCACCCGGTTCCGGCGCGAGGCGCAGTCGGCTGCCGCGCTGAACCATCCCGCGGTCGTGGCCGTGTACGACACCGGCGAGGACATCCACCAGAACGCCGCCGGCGAGGACGTGCACGTGCCGTTCATCGTCATGGAGTACGTCGAGGGACACACCGTCCGCGACATCCTGACCGACGGCGCGGCGGTGCCGATCGAGGAGGCCGTCGAGATCACGGTCGGCGTGCTGAGCGCGCTGGAGTACTCGCACCACGCCGGCATCGTGCACCGCGACATCAAGCCCGCGAACGTGATGATCACGCCCACGGGCGCGGTCAAGGTGATGGACTTCGGCATCGCCCGGGCCATGGCCGACTCCGCCGCGACGATGACTCAGACCCACGCCGTGATCGGCACGGCGCAGTACCTCTCGCCCGAGCAGGCCCGCGGCGAGCAGGTCGACACCCGCTCCGACCTGTACTCCACCGGCTGCATGCTGTTCGAGCTGCTCACCGGACGCCCGCCGTTCCAGGGCGACTCGCCGGTCGCCGTGGCCTACCAGCACGTGGGCCAGGAGCCGCAGCGCCCGTCGGAGGTCGCCACCGACGTCCCCGAGGTGCTCGACCGCATCACCCTCAAGGCCCTGACCAAGGACCGCGACCACCGGTACAGCACCGCGGCCGAGTTCCGCCGCGACCTGGAGGCCGCGATGCGCGGCGGCCAGGTCACCGCACCCATGGTCGGCGCGGCGATGATGGGTGCGACCCAGGTCGCGGGCCAGCCCGCGTACGGGGCCACGCAGGTCATGACGCCGGGCAACGGCAACTGGGGTCCGGCGACGGCGCAGCAGAGCCCGATCACGCCGGGCAACGGCTACCCCGGCCCGCAGACCCGCAACGGTCAGCGCGAGCCCGAGAAGAAGAGCAAGGCCCTGATGTGGTGGCTGCTCGGGATCGCCCTCGCGGCGGTCGCGGCCATCATCATCGCCATGGTCATCAACGGCGGAGGCGAGGACGAGCCGACGACGGTCGCCGTGCCCACGATCTCGGAGGGGATCAGTGCCGAGGAGGCACGGTCGCAGATCGAGGCCGCCGGTCTGACGTTCCAGTCGGCCATCGACAAGGAGTCCGACCTCGACGAGGGTCAGACCACCGGACAGACCGACCCGGGCGCCGGCGAGGAGGTCGAGCCGAACTCGACGGTCACCGTCTACGTGGCGGGTGCTCCGGGGCAGGTCACGCTGCCCGAGCTGAAGAACCTCTCCGAGGCTGACGCCCGGGCCAAGCTCGAGGAGCTGAACCTGACGGTCAGCAGCACGGAGTCCGAGAACAGCCCGGACGTCAGCCAGGGCCAGGTCACCAAGAGCGAGCCGGGCGCGGGCCAGACCGCGCAGGAGGGTTCGGACGTCGTCCTGTACGTCTCGACCGGCAACACCACGCTCCCGAACGTCGTCGGGCAGTCCAAGGAGGGCGCCGAGGCACAGCTCGCGAACCTCGGTCTCGGCACCATCCAGTGGGACACCGAGGAGAGCGACGAGGTGACCCCGGGTACGGTGTCACGCACCGACCCCGAGGCCGGCGACGTGAAGCAGGGCACCTCGGTGACGGTCTACATCGCAGAGGCGCCGGCACCCACGGAGACGACCGTCCCCGCGGACCTCGTCGGCAAGACGCTCGACGAGGCCCAGGTCGCGTGCACCGGTGCGCAGATCACGTGCCAGCAGGCGTCCGAGGAGGCCTCGGACATCTTCGCCGCCGGCCAGGTGATCCGGTCCGACCCGGCTCCGGGCTCCACCGTCGACGTGGGCTCGTACATCAACCTCGTGATCTCCACCGGCCCGGAGGGCGGCGGGGAAGGCGACGGTGAGGACATCATCCCGTAACGCAGTCGGCCCCTGACCGGAGACCGGTCAGGGGCCGCACCGCGCACATGGCGCCGCAGGTCAGGAGATGACCAGCGGCGCCATTCCCTGTGCCCGCTGCACGGCGCCCTCGAGCCCGCAGGTCTCCAGCCAGTTCGCCAGCAGCCGGTGCCCGCCCTCGGTGAGCACGGACTCGGGGTGGAACTGCACGCCGTGCAGCGGCAGCTCGCGGTGCTGCAGCCCCATGACAATGCCCGACGCCGTCGAGCAGGTCACCTCCAGCTCGGCCGGCACGCTGTCCGGCGTCACCGCCAGCGAGTGGTAGCGCGTCGCGGTGAACGGCGCGGGCAGGCCGGCGAGGACGCCCTGGCCCGAGTGCTCCACAAGGCTCGTCTTGCCGTGCATGAGCTCCGGCGCGTGCGTCACCTTGCCGCCGAACACCTCGGCCAGCGCCTGGTGCCCGAGGCAGACGCCGAGCATCGGGGTACGCGACCGGGCGCAGTCCCGAATCACGTCCTCGGAGGCGCCGGCCTCCGCCGGGGTCCCCGGGCCGGGGGAGACGAGCACGCCGTCGTAGGGCACGGGCGCGCCGTCGCCGCCGTCGTACCAATAGCGGCCGTCGGCGTCCGGGGTAGGCACGGCGTCGTTCCGGACCACCACGGTCCGGGCGCCGATCTGGTCGAGATAACCGACGATCGTGTAGACGAACGAGTCGTAGTTGTCGACGACGAGGATGCGCGTCATGCAGGCATGCTACGCGCCGACGGTGGTGTCGTTGAACGGCATGTAGTCGCTGAGCCACGGGAAGAACTGCGTGAAGCACACCGCGATCACGCCGAACGCCAGCACGAGGCAGACGAGGAACTTGAACCACCCGGGGCCGGGAATGGCCCGCCACAGCAGCGCGTACATCAGCTCACCAGCTCCTTCGGCATGCCCTCGCCCACCGGCGACCAGTACTCGAGCTCACCGTGCACGATGTACCGCTCGGTCGCGGAGAACATCGGGTGGCAGGAGGTCAGCGTGATGAACCGCTTGGTCAGCTCGGGCATCGGCTCGTCGGCGGTCACACCGGGGACCGGGGCGATGACCTCGACGTTCTGCGGGTAGACGATCTGCGACTCGGTCACCTTGTACACGTACCAGGTGTCCTCGGTACGGACGACCAGCGGATCACCGGGCTTGAGCTCGGCGATCTGGTTGAACGGCTTGCCGTAGGTGGTGCGGTGCGCGGCGACCGCGAAGTTGCCGAGGTCGCCCGGCATGGCGGTGCCCACGTAGTGGCCGATGCCGATGGTGTCGAGCACCGTCGCCTTGTCCGTGCCCTCGGCGATCGGCTTGACGTAGTTGTCGCCGAACCGCGGGATGTACATCTGCGCGAAGAGCGTGCCGGCGTCCGGTGGCTCCGCCATGACCGGCGGCGGGCCGTGGTTCTCGGTAGCGGTCTCGGGACCGGTTGGAGCGGCCTCCCAGTCCATCTCGGCGATGATCTCGCTCTGGGCGCGCGCGCCCTCGACGTCCGTCCACCAGAGCTGCCACACCACGAACAGCCCGAGCACCAGACCCGCGGTCACGAGAAGCTCTCCCATCACGCCGATCAGCCAGGCGACGGGCCGCATGGGGGATCCCGCCGACTGGGGGCGCCGCGCGTTGCGCGGACCCATCCCGGACGGACCGCGCTGATACGCGATGGGGAACACCTCCTGCGGCAGGGGTACGTTGTGGCCGGCCTGCGCGTGGGTCATCCAAAGACCTCCGTACCATCGGGAACCGTCGCGTACTGCAGACCGCCGCCGTCGTACGCGGGGAGGTCCAGGTGGTCGCTACGTCGCACGTCCCAGCCCAGGTGTACCCAGTCCACGTACTCGAGGTACGTCTGCACACCCTCGGACTCGTCGAGCGACGCCTCCATCTTCTCCGGGTCTCCGACTGCCGTCACCTTGTACGGTGGTGAGAAGACCTTGCCGTGCAGCAGGAGGATGTTCCCGGAGCACCGAAACGCCGACGTCGACGTCACGCGCTCGCCCTGCAGGGTCATCGCCTCGGCCCCGCCGGCCCAGAGCGCGTTGATGACGTGCTGCAGGTCCTGCTGGTGCACCACGAGGTCGTCCGGCTGCGGCTCGACGCCACCGGGACCCGCCCCGACCGCCGTCGACGGCGCGTCGTCGAGCGTCACGGTGAGACCACCGCCCTCGACCGGTTCGGATCCCGACACCACGCCCTCGCGGCGCACCAGGTCGTCGTCCAGCGTCGGGACGGTCGTGCCGGCACGCGCGCTCAGCGCCTCGATCTCGCGGTCCAGCTCGGTGCTGCGCTCGGTGAGGTCGGTGACGCGGTCGGTCTCGGTGTCCACGAGCTGCGCGAGGTCCTGCGGGTCGCGGTTGCCGGCGCCGCCGCCGTCGGCCAGCCGGGCGCTGGCGCTGAACATCAGGCCGGCGAGCACGGCGACCGCCCCCACGCTGAGCCACGAACGCCACCGTGCGTGGGTCAGGGCACCAAGAAAGCCTCCGGCACCGCCCTTGGACGACGGCGCGGGCGTCGGCTCCGGTCCGGTCACATGCGTCCCTCCTGCAACATTCGACCAACCCGCGGACGCGTCTGGTCACGACTCGGGCTGTCGACCACTACGCTAGTCCACGAGCAAGCAGACGTCGGCTCGGCACACCCGTCGGGCAGACCCCCCAGGACAGGAGCCCGCCTCGTGCCCGAGTCGAAGTCCCGCAACAAGAAGAAGGCCACGCCCAAGGCTGACAAGGCCGAGGCCAAGGTCGCGCTGCCCGGTGAGGCGGTCAACCCGCGTTGGCTCGCCCCCGTCATGGTCGGCCTCATGGTCCTCGGCCTCGCCTGGATCGTGACGTACTACCTGACCAGCGCAGACCTCGCCCTGCCGATCCCGCAGATCGGCCAGTGGAACCTCGCGGTCGGCTTCGGCCTGATCATCGTGGGCTTCGGGCTCACCACCCGCTGGCGCTGAGGAACGGTGGCTCCGCGGCCGCGCCGAGGCGGCCGCGGAGCTGTGTACCCATTTATCCACAGCTGTGGGTAAAGCTGGGGAAAAGAGTGTGGCGCTACACCACCAGCTAGCTCTTCCGCCTGTTCACAGGACGCCGACGGAGCTGTAGCGCCATACCGCCAGCGCGGTCAGGACGGCGATACCGGCCACCGGGACGACCCACGCGACGAGCGCACGCCGGTCCTTGGGCGCGTACGCATAGGCGGTCGCCACCAGCGCACCTGTGACGAGACCGCCGAGGTGTGCCTGCCACGAGATGTTCGGCACGAAGAACCCGATGGCGCCGTTGATCGCGAGCAGGACGAGCACCTGACCCATGCTGCGGCCCAGGCGGCGCATCACGGGGAGCATCGCCCCGAACAGCCCGAACACCATGCCGGACGCGCCGACGACCGGCGTCACCCAGGCGTCCGACGTGAACGGGTCGCCGGCCAGGAGCAGCACGCCGACCGACCCGCCCACGGCGGACAGCAGGCACAGGACCGCGAACCGGGCCCGGCCGAGCAGCGGCTCGAGGAACTGGCCCGTGATCCACAGCGCGTACATGTTGAACAGGATGTGCAGCGGCGACGTGGAGTGCAGGAACGATGCCGTGAGGAACCGCCACGGTTCCATCGCGCCGCCCCAGGGCCAGAACCACAGCGCCTGCGTCCACTCACCCCTCGTCACCAGCTGCAGCAGCCAGCTCACGACGCAGATGCCGATGATCGTCAGCGTGACGACCGGCCGACCGTGGGTGGAGGCGGCCGTCGCGGTGCCACCGAAGACCGTCCGGACACGCGGCGCGGCACGACTCGACTCCCGGACGCAGTCGACGCACTGGATGCCGACCGCGGCCGGCCGCTGGCATTCCGGGCACGCCGGCCGACCACAGCGCTGGCAGCGCACGTAGCTCACCCGGTCCGGGTGACGCGGGCAGACGGGAGCCTCGGCCTCGGTCGGCTCCTCGGCGGCCGGGTCGTTCATCGCGATACGTCCTCAGTCCCCTCGGTCCTCAGTGCTCAGGTCGTACGTGTCCGGTCCAGGGCGGCGCGGGCGCCGCGGCGGGTCAGGGCTCGATGGTGACGGACTCGATGACGATGTCCTCGACGGGACGGTCGCCGGGACGCGTGCGCGTCTTGCCGACCTTGTCGACGACCTCGCGCGACGCGTCGTCCGCGACCTTGCCGAAGATCGTGTGCTTGCCGTTCAGCCACGGGGTCTCCGCGGTGGTGAGGAAGAACTGGGAGCCGTTGGTGCCCTCGATCTCGCCGGTGACCGGGTTCCGGCGCTTGCCGGCGTTGGCCATCGCGAGGATGTACTTCTCGTTGAACTGGAGCTCAGGGTGGATCTCGTCGTTGAACGTGTACCCCGGGCCGCCGGTTCCCGTCCCGAGCGGGCAGCCGCCCTGGATCATGAAGTCGTCGATGACGCGGTGGAAGATCAGGCCGTCGTAGAACGGGTCCTTGCGCTCCTCGCCCGTGCGCGGGTCCGTCCAGGCCTTCTCACCCGTCGCCAGGCCGACGAAGTTCTCGACAGTCTTGGGCGCGTGGTTCGGGAAGAGCTCGATGCGGATGTCACCGGAGGTGGTGTGCAGGATTGCGAACATGCATCAATCCTCCCACGGAGCGGCCCGTAGATGCTGCACCGGCGCCTCCCGCCCTCGCCAGTAACGGCAGGCGATGGCAGAGTGGCACCTTGAGGAGTATTGAACAGTTCGGGGGGAGTTACATGACCCGCAAGAAGGTGACCGACTACGTGGACACGAGCAAGATCGACACCGAGAAGGTCAAGGAGAGGGCCGCGGAGGCCACAGCTCTGCTTTCCGACGTCAGCTCCAAGGCCGCGTCGCAGGCCGGGTCCATCGCGGCCCAGGCCAAGGACCGGGCCTCGAACGCGAAGGACTGGGCCCAGCCCCGCGTGAACGACTTCATCGCGTGGCTCACACCGCGCGCCGAGAAGGCCTGGCAGGACAGCCTGCAGGCGGCCGCGCCCCAGGTCGAGAAGGTGGCGGGCAAGGCCGCGCCCCTCATCGACTCCGCGCACGACAAGCTCGTGGACGACCTGCTCCCGAAGATGGTCTCCGCGTTCAACGCCGCGGCGGCCAATGCCGCGGCGGCTCAGGGCAAGACCTCGCTCGCCGAGACCGTCACGGACGCGGCGGACAAGGCCAGCAGGAAGAGCTCCAAGAAGGGCTGGCTCATCGCGCTGGCCGCGGGCGGCGCGGCCGTCGCGGGCTACGTCTTCTGGAAGCGCGCGCAGCCGCAGACCGACCCGTGGGCCGAGCCCTGGGAGCAGAGCTCGGGAGCCGACTACTCCGACGGCGCCGCCAAGCACTCCTCCGGCGTCGGCTCGGCGGCAGGCTCCGCGCTCGCCAAGGGCAAGGAGGCGGGGGCCAAGGCCGCACAGACGGCCAAGGACCTCGGCGCCCGGGCCTACTCGGCCGCGAGCCCCGCGTTCGAGGCGGCGAAGGAGAAGGCCGGTCCGGTGCTCGAGAAGGCCGCCCCGGTGATCGACGCCGCCAAGGAGAAGGCTGCTCCCGTCATCGACGCCGCGAAGTCCACGGCGCAGAAGGCGAGCGGCGCGGTGTCCGACGCCGCGCAGAAGGCCGGCTCCGACAGCCCCGAGAAGCCGGCCAAGGCAGCGGAGCCGAAGGACGCCAAGCCGGCTCCGCCCACCAAGGACGAGCCGATCGTGGACCAGGTTCCGCCGGGGGAGAGCAAGCAGGGCAGCTGACCCCAGCCCGTCTCACGGACACCAGAAGGGCCCGGCCGACACGGCCGGGCCCTTCTGTCCTGTGGATGCCGCGACCAGCGCGCCGGGCTCAGCCGCCGATCGGCGTGGCCTCCCCCGCGAACGGGTCGAGCTGGATGAAAGCCTCGGTCGGGTCACCGTCGTGCACCAGCGATTCCTGCGCCACGACGTCGTCGAACGCGAACGCGTACGCCTTGCCGTCCGCCATCTGCTCGTGGATGTACTTGGCGTAGTAGTTCGTCACCGAGTCCTGGTAGAAGCCGGCCGGATCCTGGGTCGGCTGGGTGCTGCTGTCGAGCAGCGAGGACCGGTTGAACCCTGCGCACAGCGTGCGCGCGATGGCGCCGATGTCGTTGTTCGGCGCGGCCAGGTCGCCCGCGCAGCCGAAGATCGACTCGCCCGAGGGCTTCGGGAACGTCGTGACGACGGCGCCCGACGTGTCGGTGAACGTCATCGTGTCGCCCGAGACGGTCCCGAGGAACTTCTTGTCCGGCTGGTCGCCGTACGGCACGACGGTGAGGGTCTCGCTCGAGTACTTGCTCCAGACCCGGTCGACGTAGTCGGACAGGATGTTCGCGTCGATCTGGCCCGTGCCGACGCCGTGGCCGGGGGAGAGCACCCGGAGCACGGATCCGTCAGGGCCGGTCTGCGCGAGACCGTCCCAGCCGTCCTGCTGCGAGAGCGACGAGACGACGTGGTCCCAGCCGTCAGGCTTGAGCATCCCCGTATGCAGCAGCTCGCCGCTCGAGGAGCGCAGGCCCGTCTGGTACGGCGCGGAGAAGAAGTCCACCTGGGTGCTGTTGATCCACAGGCCGGAGTCGTTGAGCGTGTACTCCGTCCAGTTGAACAGGATGTCGCGGTTGGGGTCGCTCGGGTTCTGCACGGCCGGCTGCACGAGCTGCCCGTCGTTGACGATCTTGAGGTCGAGCTTGCTCCCGTAGGAGAAGTACACGCGGCCCGACAGCTTGGGCATCTGGATGGTGACGTCCTGCCCGTTCGCCGGACCCGCGATCGACGCGTCCGGCGCCGGCTCGGGGACGCTCCCGGCGTCCGGCCACGGGTGGAACGTCCCCTGGGCGTCGGCGTAGCCGAGCTGGCCGCCGGTCTCGCCCAGGACGTAGACGAACACCTGGTCACCACGACCTGAGTCGTTGGTGATGGTGAGCGGGATGGTGTCGGGTACTGCGGTGGCTGTCGGCGTGGCGACCACGGCAGCCGACAGGGCTGCTGTCACTGCGGCGGCGGTGCCGATGAGCTTCCTGGTCAGGGACACGCTGTCCTCCTCGGATCACGAGGGGCCGAACAGGTGGGTGGTGCTGCCCCTCGCGCTCGACGATATGGAAGGAGTCCTGCCATGTCAGTAGCCGGAGGCGGATCGGGGGTGAAAAAATCACCGGACCGGCCGAACGTACGGGTATCCCACAAGGCGCGCGTACGTGATCCCTCGGACGTGCGGCGCCCGACCACGGAGCGCGGGCCTGACCGACCCCGGGAACGACAAAAGCCCGGACGAATCCGGGCTTCGGTCATGGGGTGGAGCCAGGGGGACTCGAACCCCCAACCCCCTGCTTGCAAAGCAGGTGCGCTACCAATTGCGCCATGGCCCCGTGAGGGCCGCTCAGTCGATCGAGTCGGTGACCTCGGACCAGAGATCGCGGCCGGCCGCGTCCTCACTCAGCTTGCGCCAGAGGATGTAGCCGGCGCCGGCCGCCAGCAGCACTATCAGCAGCTTCTTCACGAGTTCCTCCTGAGGAGCCTCTGCAGGTCCGGGAGTGGGGCTAGGAGGACTTGAACCTCCGACCTCTTCCTTATCAGGGAAGCGCTCTAACCGTCTGAGCTATAGCCCCGGAGAGCGTTGCGCACGCTCTTGCGACACTGGAGATTACCCCAGGTAGGGACGATGTCCCAAACCGAAATGATGGTCCGCGGTGTGACGTGCGCCGAGTCGTGCGCGATGACGCACGAGAACGCTCCGGCAGCGCTGGTCAGTCGTCGGTCAGCGTCATGTGCACGCCGCCGACGAGTGCTGCCGTGATGTTGTACAGGAACGCCATGATCGTCGCGATCGCCGTCAGCAGCACGATGTTGCAGATGCTGATCAGGGTCGCCAGGGAGATGACGCGGGGGAACTCCACGAACTGCGTGAGGTTCACGTTGCTCTGCGGGCCCACGGCGTCCTCCACGAAGCTCTGCACCGTGGTGAAGACACCGAGGCTGTTGAGCACCGACCAGAACACCGCCGTGGCCACCACGGTCATGATCGCGACCGCGACGGCCAGCAGGAACGCCAGCTTCATGACGGACCACGGGTCGACCCGGGAGATCGCGAGCCGCACGCGGCGCGGGCCGGCCGGGGCCGGACGCGGCACCTCGGGCGTGGGGGCCGACGCCGGCTGTGCGGGCTGGCCCTGCGCCCCCTCGGCGGGTGTACCGACCGGAGCGGCGGTGCCGCGCACGCCGCCCGCGGTGTAGTGCATCTCGGGCCGCGGCTTGGGCTCGTTCTGAGCCGCCGTCTGCCCCTCGTCGTCAGGCATGATCGAGGACACCTTCTTCGCCGCGCTACGGGCCGCGTCGAGGGCGGCCTGGGCAGCCTTCATCGCGCCGGCCTTCACGCCGTCCGCCGCTCCCGTCGGAGCGGCCGCCGGGGCGCTCCCCGGCGTGCCGGGCGCCGGGACCCGGTTCCACGACTTCGCGTCCGGCTCAGCCGCGGGTGCGCTCTGCGACGCCGCGGTGTCGGTCTTCGTCGAGGCCCGCCCGATCGCCGAGACGAGGCCCGCGGAGTCCTTGGACCCGCCGTTCGACTCCGCGGCGGGCTTCTGCTCCTTGCCCTGCTTGCCCGCCTCGTAGGCGGACCGCCAGACCCCACCCGTGGTGGGGACGGCCGCGGCGGAGTCGTCCGCGGCGGCCGGCTTCGGCGTCTTGCTCTCCGGCGTGGGCTGGTCCGCCTTCGCCGCGGGGGAGGCGACCACGACGGGCTCGGACAGCTTCTCGCCGCCCGTGGCCTGACCGTTGCCGGCAGCGGCGCCGTTCGACGCGCTGCCGCCGTCGGCAGGCTTGTCCGCGGCCGAACCGTTCGACGCGGAGGTCTTCTCCGAGCCGGCCCCTGCCGGCTCCGCGCCGGAGGTCTCGGCCGCGGCCTTGTCCTCCGTCACGGCCTTACGGTCCCGGGTGATCTCCAGGTCCTCTTCGAGCGAAGGCGTCGCGATGCGCACGTGCCCGTTCTTGTCACTCGTCATCAGCTGTCCTCGCGTCCGGTGCTGTCCTGCTCAGGGGTGCTCGGAACTTCGTCGGGGGTCGGATTCGCTTCCACGGTAACCCGCTCGGCAGGTTCGCCGTCGGAGTTCTCGTCGGTGGCACCCACCGCATCGCCCGCGTCCTCACGCTCCGCGTTGCGCGCGACGGCGATGATCCTGTCCCCCTTGTCCGGCTTTGCGAAGGTTACCCCCTGGGTGTTCCGGCCGGTGAGGTTAACTTCCGCGACGGCCGAGCGCACGATCTTCCCGCGCTCCATGATGACCAGCACCTCGTCGTCCGCATGGGTCACGAGCGCACCCACGAGGTCGCCGCGCGCCTCCACCAGGTTGGCGACCTTGATGCCGAGGCCACCGCGGCCCTGGATCCGGTACTCCGAGATCCGGGTGCGCTTGGCGAACCCGCCCTCGGTGACGACGAACAGGTCGGCGCCGTCGATGACCACGTCGGCCGACAGCAGCTCGTCCTCCTCGCGGAACTTCATGCCGGTGACGCCGGACGTCGCGCGGCCGAGCGGACGGATCGACTCGTCGTCCGCGTGGAAGCGGATCGACTGGCCCTTGCGCGACACCAGGATGAGGTCGTCATCGGCGTTCACGAGGCGGGCCGAGACCAGCTCGTCCGCGGCGCCGTCGGCGTCCTCCCGCAGGTTGATCGCGATGAGACCGCCGGAACGCGGCGAGTTGTACTCGCTCAGGCGGGTCTTCTTCACCAGCCCGCGACGAGTGGCGAGCACCAGGTAGTCCGCGGCCTCGTAGTCGGGGATGTCGAGCACCTGGGCGATCTTCTCGCCCGGCTGGAAGGCCAGCAGGTTGGCGACGTGCTGCCCCTTCGCGTCCCGGCCGCCCTCGGGCAGCTCGTAGCCCTTGGCCCGGTAGACCCGGCCGAGGTTGGTGAAGAACAGCATCCAGTGGTGGGTCGTCGTCGTGAAGAAGTGGTCCACGATGTCGTCCTCGCGCAGCTGCGCGCCGCGCACCCCCTTGCCGCCGCGCTTCTGCGAGCGGTAGTTGTCCGTCCGCGTCCGCTTGGCGTAGCCGCCGCGCGTGATCGTGACGACCACGTCCTCCTCGGGGATGAGGTCCTCCATGGACATGTCGCCGTCGTACGGGAGGATCGTGGTGCGGCGCTCGTCGCCCCAGCGCTCGGTGACCTCGTCGAGCTCCTCGCCCACGATGGTCCGCTGACGCTCCGGCTTGGCGAGGATGTCGAGGTAGTCGTTGATCTCGGTCTGCAGCTTGGCGTGCTCGTCGAGGATCTTCTGCCGCTCGAGGGCGGCCAGACGGCGCAGCTGCATCGAGAGGATCGCGTTCGCCTGCTGCTCGTCGATGGTGAGCAGGTCCATCAGGCCGGTGCGCGCCTCGTCGACGTCGGGGGAGCGGCGGATCAGCGCGATGACCTCGTCGAGCGCGTCGAGGGCCTTGAGGTAGCCCTCGTAGATGTGGATCTGGTCCTGCGCCTCCTTGAGGAGGTACTCGGTGCGGCGGCGCACGACCTCGATCTGGTGCGTGGTCCAGTGCCGCACGAACGCGTCGATGCTGAGGGTGCGGGGCACCTCGTCGACCAGCGCAAGCATGTTCGCGCTGAAGTTCTCCTGCAGCGGCGTGTGCTTGTAGAGGTTGTTCAGCACGACCTTGGCCACGGCGTCGCGCTTGAGCACGATCACCAGGCGCTGGCCGGTGCGGCCCGACGTCTCGTCGCGGATGTCGGCGATGCCGTTGATGCGGCCGTCGTTGACGAGGTCCGCGATCTTCGACGCCAGGTTGTCCGGGTTGACCATGTACGGCAGCTCGGTGACGACCAGGCAGATCCGGTTCTGGATCTCCTCGACGCTCACCACCGCGCGCATCGTGATGGAGCCGCGGCCCGTGCGGTAGGCGTCCTCGATGCCCTTGTGGCCCAGGATCTGGGCTCCGGAGGGGAAGTCCGGGCCCTTGATGCGCTGCAGGAGCGCCTCGAGCAGCTCCTCGCGCGACGCGTCGGGGTGGGCGAGGTGCCACCGGACGCCCTCGGCCACCTCGCGCAGGTTGTGCGGCGGGATGTTGGTGGCCATGCCGACTGCGATGCCCGCCGAGCCGTTGACCAGCAGGTTCGGGATACGCGCCGGGAGGACGACGGGCTCCTGGGTGCGGCCGTCGTAGTTCGGCCTGAAGTCGACGGTGCCCTTCTCGATGTCGCGCACCATCTCCAGCGCGAGGGGCGCCATCTTGCACTCGGTGTACCGCGGGGCCGCCGCGGGGTCGTTGCCCGGCGAGCCGAAGTTGCCCTGCCCGGCGACCAGCGGGTAGCGCAGCACCCAGTCCTGCACCAGGCGCACCAGGGTGTCGTAGATCGCGGTGTCACCGTGCGGGTGGTACTTGCCCATGACGTCGCCCACGACGCGCGAGCACTTGGAGAACGCGCGGTCGGGCCGGTACCCGCCGTCGTACATCGCGTAGATGACGCGGCGGTGCACCGGCTTGAGGCCGTCCCGCACGTCGGGCAGCGCGCGGCCCACGATCACGCTCATCGCGTAGTCGAGGTACGACCGCTGCATCTCCAGCTGCAGGTCGACCTGCTCGACACGACCGTGGTGGACCGCTACGCGCGCGTCCTCCACAGGAATGCCGTCGTCGGAGTTCTCCACGCCGGGGGTCTCGTCCGTCACCGTCTGTACTTCCTTTCCACGCCGCTGGGCGTGTCACTTCGTCTCGTGGGCCACCGTCTCGACGCGGGACGCCGCAGGGCCCTCTCGGGCACTGCTGCGGCGACCCCAGGTCAGATGTCGAGGAACCGCACGTCCTTGGCGTTGCGCTGGATGAAGGTGCGGCGGGACTCGACGTCCTCGCCCATGAGCACCGAGAAGATCTCGTCGGCCGCGGCCGCGTCGTCCATGGTGACCTGCAGCAGCGTCCGGTGGTCCGGGTCCATCGTGGTGTCCCAGAGCTCGGAGTAGTCCATCTCGCCGAGACCCTTGTAGCGCTGGATGCCGTTGTCCTTGGGGATCCGCTTGCCCTGCGCGGCGCCGGCCTCCAGGAACGCGTCGCGCTCCCGGTCCGAGTACACGTAGTCGTGCGGGGCGTTGCTCCACTTGATCCGGTACAGCGGCGGCTGCGCGAGGTACACGTGGCCGTGCTCGATCAGGGGTCGCATGTACCGGAACAGCAGCGTGAGCAGCAGGGTGCAGATGTGCTGGCCGTCGACGTCGGCATCGGCCATGAGCACGATCTTGTGGTACTTCAGCTTCGAGATGTCGAAGTCCTCGCCGATGCCCGTGCCGAAGGACGTGATCAGCGCCTGGACCTCGGCGTTGGACAGCGCCTTGTCCAGGCGGGCCCGCTCGACGTTCAGGATCTTGCCGCGCAGCGGCAGGATCGCCTGGTTGTGCGGGTTGCGGCCACGCACCGCCGAGCCGCCGGCCGAGTCTCCCTCGACGATGTAGATCTCGCACTCGTCGGGGAACCGCGACTGGCAGTCCTTGAGCTTGCCCGGCATGCCGCCGCCGTTGAGGATGCCCTTGCGGCGGGTGGCCTCGCGCGCCTTGCGCGCCGCGATCCGTGCCTGCGAGGCCTGGATCGCCTTGCGGATGACGTCGCGGGCCTCGTTCGGGTGCGCGTCGAACCAGTCGACGAGCTGCTCGCGCACCACGCGCTGCACGAAGGTCTTGGCCTCCGTGTTCCCGAGCTTGGTCTTGGTCTGGCCCTCGAACTGGGGCTCGCCGAGCTTGACGGAGATGACGGCGGTCAGCCCCTCGCGGATGTCGTCACCCGTGAGGTTCTCGTCCTTCTCCTTGATGATCCCCTTGTCGCGCGCGTAGCTGTTGACCAGTGTGGTCATCGCCGCGCGGAAACCCTCCTCGTGCGTACCGCCCTCGGTGGTGGAGATCGTGTTGGCGAACGTGTGGACCGACTCGCTGTAGGCGCTGGTCCACTGGAGTGCGACCTCGACCGAGATCTTGCGCTCGGTGTCCTCGCTCTCGAACGAGATGACGTCGGGGTGGATCAGCTCCACCCGCTTCGCCGAGTTGAGGTGGTGCACGTAGTCCATGAGGCCGTCGTCGTACTTGAACGTGACGGTGCGCCACGAGTCCGCGCCCTGGGCCGCGTCCTGGGACGTGCCGTCGGCGTCGGGCTGGCCGTCGGCTCCCGTGACCTCCTCGACGCCGTCGGCCGCCGCCTCGGGCTCCGCACCCGTGACCTCGTCCGTCGCGGACGAGTGACCCGCCCGCTCGTCGGTGAGCGTGATCTTCAGGCCCTTGTTGAGGAAGGCGTACTGCTGGAACCGGGCACGCAGCGTCTCGAAGTCGTACTCGGTCGTCTCGAAGATCGACCCGTCGGCCCAGAACGTCTGCGTGGTTCCGGTGTGCTCGTCGGGGCCGAGCGGCTCGAGCTGCTCGACGCCGGTGATCGGGTTACCGCCGTCGGTGTACTCCTGACGCCAGTTGAACCCATCGCGGCGTACCTCGGAGACGAACCGCGTGCTCAGCGCGTTCACCACGGACATGCCGACGCCGTGGAGGCCACCGGAGACGGCGTACCCGCCGCCGCCGAACTTGCCTCCGGCATGCAGGATCGTCATCACGACCTCAAGCGTTGGCTTGCCCTCGGTCGGGTGCATGGCGACCGGAATGCCTCGACCGTCGTCGGAGACTCGCACTCCGCCGTCGGCCAGAAGGCGCACGTCGATCTCGGTGGCGTGGCCTGCGAGGGCCTCGTCCACAGCGTTATCCACAATCTCGTACACAAGGTGGTGGAGCCCACGCTCACCGGTCGATCCGATATACATGCCCGGTCGCTTACGAACGGCCTCGAGACCTTCCAGGACTGTGATGTTCCCGGCGTCGTAGCCGCCGTCGATTCGCTCTGTCACGGGCGGGGTTGCTCCTCGTCTTTCAGGCACACGATGTGCACGACGACGGACGTACCAGCTGCTGCGCGAGCGGCTCGGACCAGGTGAGGTCCATGCCGTGCTCGGGTGCCAGGTACTGTCCGACGGCTCGTCGGTGCTCAGCGTTCCGGGCCCTCAGGACGTTCCTGGGAACCCGGCGCGGTTGACCCCCTCATACTACCTTCTGAGCGGCGAAAACCCGGGATCCTGGGGTGTTTGTAGCCACTCCTCCACAACCTTTCTCCACAGGGTGATTCCTGGGGCCCTGAAGGGGTTCCCGAACGGCCTCCGAAGCCTCGATCCGACCCTCGTCGGGGGCGCGGGCCGGGGGTCCGATCCGACCCTCGCGCGGTCGTCGTCGACGACCTCGACGACGCCGCTCCGGACGACTCGTCGAGAACGCACTCCGGCATGCGATTCCCCTTCGGTTCGTCATGTCGCCGTCTGTTGAAGGTCAGAAAATTTGCACGCAGAAGGTGACATTTCGTTGATTTGTCGTTTTCTGCTCTAATAGCGCCGACCGGTCACATGCGCGCGCACGCGCACTCTCACTTCGAAGGGCAACAGAGTGAAGAAGCTTCTCGCCGGCGGAACTCTCGCCATCCTGGCATTCGGCGGCATGATTGCCAGCGCCGCACCCGCCTCCGCACACACGCCGAGCGTCTCCGCCGACTGCGGTTTCGTGAACGTTGATCTCAAGTACTACAACGGGGCCAAGGTCACCGTCGTTATCGACGGCCAGACGGTCGAGGACACCGAGTTCTCCAACGGCTTCCAGAAGCTCTACCCGGACCTCGCGCTCGACAAGGCGCACGAGTGGACCGTCACCGTCGACGCCTATGACGGCCAGGGCGGCACGCAGTACGACTGGACGGAGTCCGGTTCGATCGGTGTCTGCCAGACGCCCCCGCCCGCCGAGGTCGTCACCCCCGTGATCCCCGAGGCCGTGGCAGGTTGCGCCGCCAGCCTGGACGACGTGGTCATCCCGGAGAGCACCGAGGCGATCATCTACACCAAGACCGAGGCCGGCATCGTCGCCACGCTCACCTCGGAGGAGTACACGTTCCCCGAGGAGCTCGGTGCCTACCAGCTCCAGGAGGACGGTTCGGCCCTGCTGCCGACCGAGCTCATCGTGATCGAGGAAGAGTGCGCCGAGCCGGAGCCCTCGCCGTCCGTCGAGCCCAGCGAGGAGGCCTCCGTGCCGCCCGCCGCCGAGCCCTCCGCCTCGCCCAGCCCCGCGGCTGAGGAGCCCGCGGAGCTCGCCGCGACCGGTGCGACCGTCGGTGGCGCCATCGCGTTCGCCGCGCTGCTCGCCATCGGTGGCGTCGCCCTGGTCTGGGCCCGCAAGCGCATGCAGCAGAACGCGTGAGCAGGTAGCTCCTGGCTGACGCTGCGGCGCAGCTGAGCGACGAAGGGCTCCCCGGCTTCGGCCGGGGAGCCCTTCGTGCGTGTACGGCCGTTCTGGACCGTGTACGAGCCGTGTGCGGAGTACTGCCGGCGGGCGCATGCCCCTGTGGACCGTGGGTCGTCAGCCCCAGGTGTCCCGGGGGCCGGGGCCGCGCACGGACCGAGGGCCGCGCCGGAATCCGGGTCCGGCCGGGCCGAGCACCGTGACCTCCTCGACGACGCCCTCCCCGATCTCCTCCGCCATGCGCCGGATCAGGGTCGGTACCAGCAGCCGGAGCTGGGTCGCCCAGGCCGTCGAGTCGGCGCGCACCACGAGAACCTTGTCCTCGAACGCCTCGGGCGTGCAGTGGTCGGCGATCTCCGAGCCCACCACCTCGCGCCAGCGGCCCACGACGCCGCCCACCGACACCTCCTCGGTCCAGCCCTTCTCGCGCAGCAGGCGGCCGACGACCGCCCCGAGGAGCTGTGGGTCCCGGGCACCGGGCCCTGAACCGCTCGACCGGGGCTCGGCCAGGGGAGACCGGCGCGAGGGGGATCCGGGCCGCAGTCCGCGGGCTCGGGCCGCGGCCTTGGCACGGTTGAGGGCGGCCCGAGCGACCTCCGACGGCGGCGTCAGAGGGGGCTCGGAGTTATCCACAGGCCCCTGTGGAGATTCGTCAGTCACGGGTCACCGTCCCGGGTTCCACGTGAAACCGTACGCCGTTCAGAGCCGGCGGGATGTCCTCCGGCACGGCCGCCGTGACGAGCACCTGACGGGCGGGGAGCACCAGGTCCGCGAGTCGTTCCCGGCGCCGGACGTCGAGCTCCGCGAACACGTCGTCGAGGATGAGCACCGGATCGGCGTCGGTGCCCAGATCGGGGTCCCAGAAAGCGGGTGAATCCGCCGAATTCTGCGGATCCCCGCCCAGCAGACGGAACGATGCGAGTCGCAGCGCGAGCGCGAAGGACCACGACTCGCCATGGCTTGCGTACCCCTTGGCGGGCAGTCCGCCGAGCGTCAGCACGAGGTCGTCCCGGTGCGGGCCGACCAGGCTGACACCGCGCTCCAGCTCCTGCGGCCGGGCCTCGACGAGGGCCTCGAGGAGCAGGTCACGGAGGCGGCCGACGTCCAAAAAGTTATCCCCAGAGGCTGTGGACAACTCCGGTGGATTGTCCGTCGAGAGGGCCGGCAGCGATGACCGGTAGGCGATCTCCGCGTCGCCGTCGGCATCACTCACCTGCTCGTACGCGGCAGCGACCGCGGGACGCAGCGCGTCCACCAGCTGCACCCGCAGGGAGAGGATCTCCGCGCCGAGCTCGGCCAGTCGTGCGTCCCACACGTCGAGCGTCGCCAGCTCGGCGGCCGCCGAGCTCTCGGACCGCGCCGAACCGCCGGAGCGTCGTGCCGACCGCGCCGACTTGAGCAGGGCCGAACGCTGCCGCAGGACCCGTTCATAGTCGGACAGCACGGCCGACACCCGCGGCATCATCAGGACAAGAAGCTGGTCCATGAACCGCCGCCGACCGTCCGGGTCGCCCTTCACCAGGGCGAGGTCCTCGGGTGCGAAGAGCACCGTTCGCAGGATCCCCAGCACGTCCCGCGCCCGCACCGGCTGGCCCCGGTTGATCCGGGCGCGGTTCGCCTTGCCCTGGGTGATCTCCAGCTCGATCGTGCTGGCGCGGTCGCCCCGTACGATCCGCGTCCGCACCACGGCTCGCTCGGCGCCCGACCGCACCAGCGGCGCGTCCGTGGCGACCCGGTGCGAACCGAGGGTCGCGACATAGCCGATGGCCTCGACCAGGTTGGTCTTGCCGCGGCCGTTGCGCCCGACGAACGCGTTGACCCCCGGTTCGAGCTCCAGGTCGGCCGACGCGTACGACCGGAAGTCCAGCAGGGAGAGGTGGGAGACGTACATCGGTAGGAGATCGTACGTCCCGGCCGCTACTCCGCCGACTTCACCGCGTGCCCGCCGAACTGCTGGCGGAGCGCGGCCACGGCCTTCATGGCCGGCGACTGCTCCTGGCGCGAGGCGAACCGCGCGAACAGGGCGGCGGAGATCACGGGGAGCGGCACGGCGAGGTCGATGCCCTCGTCCACGGTCCACCGGCCCTCGCCGGAGTCGTCGACCCAGTCGTCCAGCAGCGCGAGCTTCGGGTCCTCCTCCAGCGCCTTGACCATGAGGTCCAGCAGCCAGGAGCGCACCACGGTGCCGCGGCTCCAGGCCCGCACCGTGCCGTGCACGTCGGTGATGAGGTCGGACTTGGCCGCGAGCAGCTCGTAGCCCTCGGCGTAGGCCTGCATCAGGCCGTACTCGATGCCGTTGTGGACCATCTTGGCGTAGTGGCCGGCGCCGACGCCGCCGGCGTGCACGAAGCCCTCCTCGCGCGGTCCCTCGGGGCGCAGCGCGTCGAAGACGGGCAGCACGCTCTCCACGTCCGCGGCCGCGCCGCCGACCATCAGGCCGTACCCGTTCTCCAGGCCCCAGACGCCGCCGCTCACGCCGACGTCGAGGTAGCCGATCCCGTTCTTCGCGAGCTCCGCGGCCCGCTCCTGGTCCTCGACGTAGTGCGAGTTGCCGCCCTCGATGACGATGTCGCCCTCGGACAGGATCTCGCCCAGCTGGTCGAGCACGCCACGGGTGGGCTCACCCGCGGGAACCATCACCCAGACGACACGCTTGTCCTCGGGGAGCGCGGCGGCGAGGTCGGCGAGCGTCGCGACGTCGGACACCTCGGGCCGCGGGTCGAACCCGGTGACCTCGATGCCCCCCTTGCGCAGACGGGCCCGCATGTTGTTGCCCATCTTCCCCAGGCCGACCAGGCCGATGTGGGTAACCATGTGCGTGAAATCCTCCTGGGTCGTTCGACGGGGTCGCTCGTGGCGGCCGTCCTTGGTGCGAGCTGACGATGGGTTGCGGGCGTGCGCCGTCGATCAGGACGGAGCGTCGAACCCGTCAGCCGGTGAAGCGGATCGGTACCAGCAGGTACCGGTAGGCGGAGTCGTCCTCGCCGTCCAGGCTGCCCTGACCGGTGAACTCGACCGGCTTGTTCGGGTGCGTGAAGGACAGCCGGACGAAGTCCGTGCCCAGCGCGCCCAGGCCGTCGAGCAGGAACTGCGGGTTGAACGCCACCGCGATGTCCTCACCGACCAGGACTGCCTCCAGCGCCTCGGACGCCTGCGCGTCGTCGCCCTGGCCGGCGTCGAGCACGACCTGGCCCTCGCTGAACGAGAGCCGGATCGGCGTGTTGCGCTCCGCGACCAGGCTCACGCGCTTCGCCGCCTCGATCAGCGGGGCGGTGGCGACGACGGCGTGGATGGGCGTGCTGTCCGGGAACAGGCGCCTGACGGCGGGGTAGTCGCCGTCGACGAGCTGGGAGGTGGTCTGCCGGCCGCCGGCCTCGAAGCCGACGAGGTCGAGGCCCTGGCCTGTGGACAGACCGACGTTCACGAGACCACCGCCCGAGCCGAGCGACTTGGCGACGTCGTTGAGCGTGCGTGCCCGCACGAGCGCGACGGCGGAGAAGCCCGGCGTGGCCGGGGTCCACGTCAGCTCGCGGAGCGCGAGGCGGTAGCGGTCCGTGGACAGGAGGGTGATGCGCTCGCCCTCGATCTCGACCCGCACGCCGGTCAGCAGGGGGAGCGTGTCGTCGCGGCTGGCGGCGACGGTCACCTGGGCGACGGCGTGGGTGAACGCGTCACCCGACACGGTGCCGCTCACCTCGGGCAGCCCGGGCAGCGCCGGGTACTCGTCCACAGGCATGGTGAGGAGTGTGAATCGGCTGGCACCACAGGTGACGATGACCTTGTTGCCCTCGAGCGCCACGTCCACAGGCTTGTTCGGCAGCGCTCGCGAGATCTCGGCGAGCAGTCGGCCGGAGACCAGCACTGTGCCCGGCTCCGCCACCTCGGCGGGGATCTCGGAGCGCGCGGAGGTCTCGTAGTCGAAGCTCGCGAGGTTGATGACGCCCTGCGCGTCGGCCTCGATCCGGACTCCGGCAAGCACCGGTGCCGGCGGGCGCGTGGGGAGCGTACGAGCGGTCCATGTCACGGCATCGGCGAGAACGTCGCGCTCGACCCTGAACTTCATGCCGTTACATCTCCTCTTGTTCCTGGGCTGTCGAGGGAAACCCTACGCGAGTTGGAGACCTCACGGCACTCGATAGGTCCTGGCTGTGGATGGACTTCTCGGAGAGTCTCGTACTAGTGTTCGAACGGGCAGTCGAAGCGCTCGACCGGCTTATGAAGGCGTGTGGATTCCCCCTAATAGATAACTGTCGTAGTAGTAGTCGGTGTTGTGGAAACTGGGGAAATCGTGTCTTTCCGCAGGTCAGAGGCCATTTCCTCCTGTGGAGGAGCTGTGGGGTGATCTGTGTATGAACTGGGGACCGCTGTGGACGGCCAGTTTTTACACACAGGCTGTCCACCGATCGGGGTCTCGTCGCCCACAGAAAACAGGCCTTCGTCCACACCCGTCCACAGGCTTGTCCCCAGGTGTGTATCGGCTGGTCAGCGCAGCGCACTAGGTTCTGCACAGGTTGTGTCCACAGCGCTGGGGACAAGCGAAGCAGAGTCAAGGGAATCAGCCGATCTTCATGTGGACAGTCCTGTGGAGGTGCGTATACGCAACACCCCTGTGCACCGGTTCGGCTGTGCACAGGGGTGTTGAAAGGTGTGGAAGTGGGAGCTATGCCCGGATTTTCGGGCCGCACGAGGGTGGGGAGGACGGCACGCGTGAGGTGCGGCTCGTCAGCCGCGCTGCTGCTGCTTGATCCGGCTCGTGAGCTCGGTGACCTGGTTGTAGGTCGAGCGGCGCTCCGCCATCTGGCCGGCGATCTTCTTGTTCGCGTGCATGACCGTGGTGTGGTCACGGCCGCCGAACTGCTGGCCGATCTTGGGCAGCGACAGGTCGGTGAGCTCGCGGCAGAGGTACATGGCGATCTGCCGGGCGGTGACGAGCACGCGCGAGCGTGACGAGCCGCACAGGTCGTCGATGGTGAGGCCGAAGTAGGCAGCCGTCTGCGCGATCACGACGGCGGGGGTGATCTCCGCGGTGTCGTCGTCGTCGGTGATGAGGTCCTTGAGGACGATCTCGGCGAGTGCCAGGTCGACCTGCTGCCGGTTGAGGTTGGCGAACGCGGTGACGCGGATGAGCGCCCCCTCGAGCTCACGGATGTTCGTCGAGATCCGGGAACCGATGTAGGAGAGGACGTCGGCCGGGACGTCGAGGTGCTCGCTCGCTGCCTTCTTACGCATGATGGCGATACGCGTCTCGAGGTCCGGAGGCTGGACGTCGGTGATGAGGCCCCACTCGAAGCGGGAGCGCAGCCGGTCCTCGAACCCGTTGAGCTGCTTGGGCGGGACGTCGGACGTGATCACGACCTGCTTGTTCGCGTTGTGGAGCGCGTTGAAGGTGTGGAAGAACTCCTCCATCGTCTGTTCCTTGCCCTGCAGGAACTGGATGTCGTCGATGAGGAGCACGTCGACGTCGCGGTACCGGCGCTGGAACGCGCCTGCCTTGCCCTCGCCGATGCTGTTGATGAAGTCGTTGGTGAACTCCTCGGAGTTCACGTACCGCACGCGGATGTGTGGATAGAGGTTGTGGACGTAGTGCCCGATGGCGTGCAGCAGGTGGGTCTTGCCCAGTCCCGAGTCGCCGTAGATGAAGAGCGGGTTGTACGCCTTGGCCGGAGCCTCGGCCACGGCGACGGCCGCGGCGTGCGCGAACCGGTTGGACGAGCCGATGACGAACGTCTCGAAGATGTACTTCGGGTTCAGCCGGGTGGGCTCGGCCGACGGCTTGGGCGCGGGCTGCGGCGCGATCGGCATCTGTGCCTGCTCGGGCTCCGGGGGCTCGTGCTCGAGGGAGAGGGCCGCCGGGCCGGAGATCTGGGACGGGCCGGCGAGCGTGCTGCTGCTCAGCTCGGGGTCCACGGTGATGCCGAAGCGGACGTCGCGCCCCAGGACCGACGACATCGCGGAGACCAGGTCGTCGCGGACCGCCGTCTCCAGATAGGTCCGCGTCTGCTCGTGGGGGACGGCGATGAAGACCATGTCGTCCAGCACTGCCATCGGCTTGGCGAGACGGATGAAGGCGAGCTGCCGGGGGCTCATGTCGGGCCGGGCCTCGAGCGCTGTCAGGGTCTGCGCCCAGACATCGCCGATGTTCTCGTCCGGGTTGGCCACTGGCTTTCCTTAGTCTCGTGCGTGGGGTGGTGCGCGACGCTGGGGGTGTGTTGGAGTCTGCCATGATGAGGCACCGTCCACACAGTTGTCCACAGGTTGTGGATGGCGCGGATCATGCCTGGGTAAGTGGTACGTAGCCAGGCAGGACGGCCCGGCGGGGAAGGTCGGCGAGGCGCGCGGTGTGGCGCGTCCGACACGCATGATCCTGCCGTTCTGGTTTGACCCGGGGGCTCCCGGCGGCGTAACGTCAGACAGCCGTTCCAGGTATTTCTGCGCGCCCATACACGGATTCGAGCCACGTCCTCCGACGTCGGCCAGGACCAGTGGGCCAGGCCCCGGGTCGGCTCGGTCGATCGAAGTACTGAACGGCCACCTTTCACTGCATCGTCGAGGACAGACGGTGTGCCTACCCCGACGTTCTTGGAGTACCTCGTGAGCAAGCGGACCTTCCAGCCGAACAACCGCCGTCGTGCGAAGACCCACGGCTTCCGGCTGCGCATGCGCACCCGTGCCGGCCGCGCCATCCTGGCAGCTCGCCGGCGTAAGGGTCGCGCCGAGCTCTCAGCCTGAGCCATGTTGCCCGCGGCGCACCGTTTGCGCCGTTCCGTCGACTTCGAGCGGACGGTGCGCCGCGGCACGCGCGCAGGTCGATCGACCTTGGTGGTTCACCTCCTGGTCCAGGACGAAAATGTCCCGGACCAAGGATCGGGAACTCCACAGGTCGGTTTTGTCGTTTCCAAGGCTGTGGGTAACTCCGTGCAGCGCAACCTGGTGAAGCGTCGGCTCCGTGCCGCCGCGTTCGGCCAGCTCTCCATGCTGCCCAGCTCCGCTCGTGCGGTGGTGCGCGCGCTGCCGCCGTCGGCAGACGCGACCTACGCGGACCTCGACCGCGACCTCGACTCGTGCTTGCGGCGTGCTGTCGCGCGCGTTTCCGGAGACGGGAAGAGATGACCACCATCCCCGCACCCGAGGGTGAGGCGCCGACGCGTGAGCCTTCGCTGATCGGCCGGCTCCCGGTGACCCTCCTTGTGGGGATGGTCCGGTTCTACCAGGCGTTCATCAGCCCGATGAGCCCCCCGAGCTGCAAGTACTACCCGTCCTGCTCGCAGTACGCCCTGATCGCGCTGCGTCGCCACGGTGCGCTGCGCGGGCTCGGTCTCGCGCTGTGGCGCCTGCTGCGGTGCAACCCGTGGAGTCTCGGCGGCGTCGACGACGTGCCGCCCGCGCGCGGCACGCACACTCACGCCGAGAGCTGACCTGCCTCGGCTCGTGCCGCCGTACACGACCCCCTCGCACCTACCGCAGACTTCGCGTCACCAACTCTGGAGCTTCTTGACCGATGGACTTCTTCGCCTTCCTCTACCCCATCGAGTGGGTCGTGGCCTGGATCATGTACGGGTCACACTGGCTGTTCACCTCTCTCGGGATGTCCAGCGGCCCCGGGACCGCGTGGGTGCTGTCGATCGTCGCGCTGGTGATCGTGATCCGTGTGGCACTGATCCCGCTCTTCTTCAAGCAGATCAAGGCCTCGCGCGGGATGCAGATGATCCAGCCAGAGCTGCAGGCGATCCAGAAGAAGTACAAGGGCAAGACGGACCCGGCGTCCCGCGAGAACATGACGCGCGAGACCATGGAGCTGTACCGGAAGCACGGGACCAACCCGTTCGCCTCCTGCATGCCGATCCTGCTGCAGTCGCCGATCTTCTTCGCCCTGTTCCGGGTGCTCAACGGCCTGGAGCCGATCTCGACCGGTGCCCAGGACCCGATCGGCCCCATCACGCGTGAGGTCGCCAGCGACATCGAGTCGTCGACACTGTTCGGCGCCCAGCTCAGCGACGTCTTCCTGCAGACGGACTCGATGACCTCGCGCATCGTGGTCATCGTGCTGATCGTCGCAATGAGCGTCACGACGTTCACCACGCAGCGCCAGCTGACGATGAAGAACATGCCGCCGTCGGCGCTCGAGGGCCCGATGGCGCAGACGCAGAAGCTGATGCTCTACATGCTGCCGATCGTCTTCGCGATCTCCGGCGTGAACTTCCCGGTCGGTGTGCTGATCTACTGGACCGTGACGAACCTCTGGTCCATGGGCCAGCAGTACTACACGATCAAGCGGATGCCGACGCCTGGTTCCGTCGCGGAGAAGCAGATGAAGGAGCGGCAGGCTGCGAAGGCCGCGCGCAAGGCTGCTCGGAACGGCGGGGTCATCGAGGAGGACGTCCCGGTGGTCGAGGAGCCGAAGAGCGGTCAGCGCGTCCAGCCCAAGCGGAAGAACCGGCAGAAGGGCGGGGCCCGTCCGGAGCCCACGCGGCCGGCGCTCGCTCAGTCCGCTCCGCAGGACGCGACCGACGCGCCGGCCGATGCGCCGACCGACGCATCGACCGATGGATCGACCGGCAAGCAGCAGGCCGCCACGCCGAAGCAGTCGAGCACGTCCAAGCAGTCCGGTACGCCGAAGCAGTCCGGCTCGCCCAAGCAGTCCAGCACGCAGCCCGGATCGAAGCCCAAGCAGTCCGGCACCGCGCCCGGGGCGACCCCGGCGTCGTCGGGCAAGCGCAAGCAGAAGAAGTAGGAGGAGACGCGATGAACGCGAGCACAGGTACGGCCGCACCCGATCCCGCGGCCACGGTCGCGGATCCGGAGGACCGCACCAAGCGCCTCGAGGAGGAGGGCGAGATCGCCGCCGACTACCTCGAGGAGTTCCTCGACATCGCCGACCTCGACGGCGACATCGACCTGGACATCAAGCACGACCGCGCGGCGGTCGAGGTGGTCGCCGACGACCCCGAGTCGCTCGCGCACCTGATCGGTCGTGAGGGCGAGGTGCTCGACGCGATGCAGGAGCTCACCCGCCTGGCGGTGCAGACCCGGACGGGGGACCGGAGCCGGCTGATGCTCGACATCGGCGGCTACCGGGCGGCACGTCGTGTCGAGCTCACCCGGATCGCTGATCGGGCCGTCGAGCAGGTGCAGGAGTCCGGCGCCGAGGTCGAGCTCGAGCCGCTGAACGCGTTCGAGCGCAAGGTCGTGCACGACGCCGTCGCCGCGGCGGGCCTGGTGAGCGACTCACGCGGAGTCGAGCCGGAGCGGTACGTCGTGGTCCAGCCGGCTGGAACGGCGGCCGCGGTCACCGACTGAGCCGGTGGGTTTCGGCCGAGGGCCGGTGTACGTCCCGAGGACGTGCACCGGCCCTCGGTGTGTTTGGCTTCTTTCGACAGCAAGTGGAGGACGGGACGTGGAAGGTTCTGACGTGGCAGGGGATGCCGGCTCGACCGATGCCGAGGTGTTCGACGGCGAGACGCTCGGCGCCAGTGAGGCGGTCAAGACGTACCTGGGCGACGCCTACGACGGCGTGGTGCGCTTCGCGGAGCTGCTCCGTGACCAGGGAGAGCTGCGCGGACTGATCGGACCTCGTGAGGTACCGCGCATCTGGGAGCGGCACATCCTCAACTCCGCGGCGGTCGTGCCGTACCTTCCCGCAACCGGATCGGTCGCCGACATCGGGTCGGGTGCCGGGCTGCCCGGCATCGTGATCGCGGTGATGCGGCCCGGGCTCCAGGTGATCCTGGTCGAGCCGATGGAGCGACGGACGACGTGGCTGGCCGAGGTCGTCGCCGAGCTCGGACTGACGAACGTCGAGATCAAGCGTGGGCGAGCCGAGGAGTACCACGATGCCTTCGAGGCGGACGCCGTCACCTCGCGGGCTGTCGCCGCACTGTCGAAGCTGGTCCGGATGAGCATGCCTCTCGTCCGGGTGGGTGGCGAGCTGGTGATCCTCAAGGGGCGCAACGTGGCTCAGGAGGTCGAGCCTGCGCGAAAGGTGCTGAGGAGGTACGCCACGGGGGATCCGGAGATTCTCGAGGGGACCACCGTGGAGGGCGTCGAGTCCACGACGATCGTCCGGGTGCGTCGCGGGAAGTAGATCGCCCGGCACTCATGTTTCACGTGGAACGGGAGCGATCGCCGGTGGCGATCGCTCCCGTTCCTGGTTTTCGGATGTCCCAGCGCTCAGCGCGTCGGGCTGGTCGGCGGGTCTCAGCAGCCGCCACAGTTGTAGTAGAGGATGTCCCAGTGGTTGCCCTCGTCGGTGTAGAGGTTCCCGGCGCCGGAGCGGTACTGGTAGCCCCAGCCGGAGATGTACCCGACGTACGTGAAGTTGTTGCTGATGTAGCTGTCGATGCAGGTGCTCTGCCGGGTGTCGAGCTTGTAGCCGTTCCAGTGGCTGTACGTGCCGCTCGAGTGTCCGGTCTCGGTGCCGCCGGTGATCGTGATGGCACATCCGCTGGCCGAGCGGAACGTCTTGATCCCGTCGATCGTGGTCTGCCGGACCTGCTCGAAGGAAGTGCAGGTGGCAACGTTGCGGTTGCTGCATCCGCCGCTCGACGTCCAGGAGATGCCGGCCGCGCTGAGCTGAGCGGTCGCCTGTGCATGAGTGAGGAACGTCGCGGCGCTGGCGGGGGCCGCGAAGGCGAGCACGAGCGCCGCTGTGAACGCGGTGATCAGTGCGGTGGCTCGGGTGATGGGTCCGGACAAGACGCCTCCCTGCGTGGAGTCAGACGTACCTGGGCGATTCGAGGATAGATGGAGACGGGACGGGTCTGGGCATACCAGTTCAGACATAGCGGCGACGGGTCGGCGGGGATGGCGACCCGGATGGACGCCGTTCTTGGGGTGGGCCCGTTTCACGTGAAACAGGGGAACCGATGTGGAACGGAGCGGAGCGCGTGCCGTTCTCGGCAGAGGAAGTTGCCATGGCGTCGGACGCGTTTCACGTGAAACCGAGCTGTAGCGATCCGGGCGACAGCGAGCCCGCCATGGGCGGTACGCGGGGGCGCCGACTGTCGCATCGATGCCCGGATGCATCGGGCTCTCAACCTGACGTGGCGCACCATGCGCAATGCGGCCGGTCGACCACGATCTGATCCCGCCCGCGACGGCGTTTCGGCACGCTCGAACAGGCACCCGACCGTAGCGTTACACGGGTGTGCTTCTTCAGACGAAAGTCCAAGCGAGCGGCGGCGGCTGCGGCTCTGGCGGCGTCCGCCGCCAAGGCAGATACGCCCGACTCGTCCGCTTCGGAATCGGCGGTGGCGGTCCCGGACGACGCCACGCCGGTGGACTCCGTGTCGCGAGCGGCGCCGTCAGCTTCGCCCTCTGTGGCAGGGCTGACCGATGGGCCGCCGGTCGGGTTTGAACCGGCGGCGGAACATGCACCCGACACGATGTCCGCCGAGCACCCGGCCGAGGGCGCGGCGGTTGTTGGAGCGGCCGTCGCGGGAGAAGCTCCCGGCCGGGTCGCGGACGAGTCTCCGGAAGGATCGCCAGGCGTCGCCGCCCCGACCGGGACTGCGAGTGCAGACCTGGACAGCGCCGGGAGCGATGCCCCGGACGCCCGCGCAGAAGCTGCATCGGAGGCAACGACAGAGGCACACCCCGCGGCGCAGGTCTCGACCACCACCGCGGCCGGCGACGGAGCTTCGTCAGACACCTCCAGTACATCGGTCGAAGAAGT
This sequence comes from Promicromonospora sp. NPDC050262, assembly GCF_040655935.1. Taxonomy (NCBI): domain Bacteria; kingdom Bacillati; phylum Actinomycetota; class Actinomycetes; order Micrococcales; family Promicromonosporaceae; genus Promicromonospora; species Promicromonospora sp. NPDC050262. The sequence goes on from NZ_JBFAKX010000010.1 coordinate 112,595, forward strand.
GCGGGACAGGCGGGCCGGCGCCGAGCCGTCCAGCGAGGCGAATGGTGCTCCGGCGGCTTCGACGTCCACCGTGGACGAGCTGGAAGAACGCCCGGGGGAGGGCACGAGCGTGCCGTCGTCCCAGGACATGGCACCGCCGCCGGCCGAGATCGTGAGCGGTCGTCCGCGCGACGAGGTCTGGGGGCAGGACAAGCCAGACCCCGAGGGAAAGAACGTGGCTGAGCTCAGCCAGCTGATCGAGTCCGTAACGAGGTCGGCCTTGGCCGGCGACGAAGAGGCCACCGAGGTGGCAGAGGTTCTGGAGACCCACGAGATGACGGAAGTGCTGGAGCCGACGTCGGATCAGATCGACGGGCGGCCCTTGTCGGAGGTGGCGGCCGACGATCCTGATCTGATGGAGGAGCTGCCCTCGCGCCGCCCGATCCCGGCGGATGCGATCAAGCGGGCAACTGAGGCACTCGACGCGGCAGTGAATGCCGCCCCGGCGGTGATCAGCTCGACCACCATGACCGTCGACGACGAGATGGTGGACTTCGTCGATGCCGAATTCACACATTTCGACGGAGAAACCGCCTCGGAGGCCAAGCCAGAAGCCGGGGCCAGCGATTACAGTGTCCGCGTGACGGATCCGATTCCTGTGCAGGGCCTCTCCGCTCCCGGTGTTTCACGTGAAACGACCGGGTCCGTGCAGACGCCCAATGGCACTCAGCAGCCCACGGGCGGCCCGCACGGTGGCGATGACGAGCGGCGATCGGCCCTCATCGCGACCGTCCCGGCCGTTGACGATACGACTCCTGTCGCCGCCGAGCTCGCAATGGACGCTCGCCGACGCATCGAGCTCCAGGGGCGGAAGTTCCCGCGCCCGCCGAAGACCCGCATCATCACGGTCGCCAACCAGAAGGGTGGCGTCGGCAAGACGACCACCACGGTCAACATCGCGGCCGGGCTCGCGCAGTCCGGCCTGAACGTCCTCGTGATCGACAACGACCCCCAGGGCAACGCCTCGACGGCGCTCGGGATCGAGCACCGGGCGGGGACGCCCTCGGTCTACGAGATCCTCGTCGAGGGCGAGCCCCTCGCGAACACGATTCAGCAGTGCCCGGACATCCCCAACCTCTGGGGCGTCCCCGCGACGATCGACCTGTCGGGTTCCGAGATCGAGCTGATCTCCCTTGTTTCACGTGAAACGCGACTCCGCAAGGCGCTCGACAAGTACCTGGCCGACAGGGTCGCCGCGGGAGAGGAGCGCATCGACTACGTGCTCATCGACTGCCCGCCGAGTCTTGGTCTCCTGACCGTGAACGCGTTCGTCGCGGGCCGCGAGGTCTTCATCCCCGTACAGTGCGAGTACTACGCGCTCGAGGGCCTGAGTCAGCTGCTGAAGACGATCGACCTGATTCGCTCCCACCTCAACCCGGAGCTCCGGGTCTCGTCCATCCTGCTGACGATGTACGACGGACGGACCAACCTGGCGCAGCAGGTGGCGGGGGAGGTGCGGTCGCACTTTCCTGCCGAGACGTTCAAGACGACGATCCCGCGTTCGGTCCGGATCTCCGAGGCGCCGAGCTACGGCCAGACGGTGATGACCTACGACGCGACATCCACGGGGGCACTCGCGTATCTTCAGGCGTCCCGAGAACTGGCCGAGCGCGGTCAGGGCGGATCGAGCCCGCGCCGTGCGATGAAGGCGGAGCCGGTCGGAGCACAGGACTGATGCTCGGCAGTGATGAACGAGATGCGTTGCATCCCCTGTATGAGATGAAGCCCGTCCGAGCTCAGCGCCGGACCGGAACCGACGAGGAGACACGATGACTGCGAAGCGACGCGGGCTCGGGCGGGGCCTGGGCGCCCTGATCCCGACGGGTCCGGAGCTGGACGAGCGGGCTTCCGCAGCGGGGGAGTCGGACGGCGCGGACAGCGTGCTGGGCGGCTCGGTCGCAACTGTCGTCGAGGAGCGTCCTGCTCCTGATGTGGCTCTGACGGACGATGTGTCGGTGAGCACCGCCTCGGCCGACACGATCACGGGGCAGGCTCCCGAGCAGGTCACGGAGAAGAAGTCCGCGCCCAAGAACACGGGGCCTCGTCCTAGCACGGTGAAGTGGGACTCCGCGATCGCCAGCGGGCGGCTGTCGGTCGCCAACGAAGCGAGTGAGGGCAACGGGGCTTCGGCACTGGACGACGCGTTCTTCAGCCGGGAGGAGAGCGCACCCGAAGCCGTTTCACGTGAAACACCGGATCTGGTCCCAGTGCCGGGTGCGCGGTTCGCCGAGCTCCCCGTCACCGCTATCCGGCCCAACACCTGGCAGCCGCGCACGGTCTTCGACGAGGGCGACCTCGACGAGCTGGTCGACTCGATCAAGGAGATCGGTGTTCTCCAGCCGATCGTCGTCCGCCCGGACAAGGACCACCCGGGCGAGTACGAGCTCATCATGGGCGAGCGCCGCTGGCGTGCGACGCAGGCCGCTGAGCTGGAGACCATCCCGGCGATCGTTCGCGACACCGACGACGGCGACATGCTCCGGGACGCGCTGCTGGAGAACCTGCACCGCTCGAACCTGAACCCGCTCGAGGAGGCCGCCGCCTACCGGCAGCTGCTCGACGACTTCGACTGCACGCACGAGGAGCTGGCGAATCGGATCGCGCGCAGTCGCCCGCAGATCTCCAACACCCTGCGCCTCCTGCGGCTGCCCCCGCTGGTGCAGCGCCGCGTTGCCGCGGGCGTGCTCTCGGCCGGCCATGCGCGCGCCCTTCTCGGCCTGAGCGACGGCGCGGAGATCGAGCGGCTCGCACAGCGGATCGTGTCGGAAGGTCTCTCGGTACGGGCGACCGAGGAGATCGTGATGCTCACGGAGTCCGACGGCAACGGCACCAAGGCGCGCAAGGCGCCGCGGGCCGGGACGCGCAGCGAGGCGGTGGACGAGCTGGCGACCCGGCTCTCCGACCGCTTCGAGACGCGGGTCAAGGTGGCGCTCGGCAAGAACAAGGGCCGTATGACCGTCGAGTTCGCCTCGGTCGAGGACCTCAACCGCATCCTCAACGTCATGGCGCCCGAGGAGCGCGGTCTGCTCCGGCCGTCGTCCGACGACTGAAACGGACGCGAACCGCAGGCGAACGGCTCCGGGCCGGCACCCCACGAGGGATGCCGGCCCGGAGCCGTTCGCGTCAGCACCGTGCACCGGCGCGCGGTGTTCGCGATCTAGCGCGCCGCCACCAGAGCCCGGTCGACGATCGCTCGGTACAGCGCCGACAGTTCGTGCCCGCTCGCGGCGACCGCCTGGGGCAGAAGCGACATCTCTGTCATACCTGGCGCGACATTCACTTCGAGCACGTGCGCCGTGCCGGACCGGTCGAGAATCATGTCGGTGCGCGAGATATGCCGCAGGTGCAGAGCGCGGTGTGCGCGCACCGCGACGTCCGAAACCAGCTCCGCCTGCTCCGGGGTGAGCCGGGCGGGCGCGAAGAACTCGGTCTCGCCGGCCACGTAGCGTGCGGCGTAGTCGTACCCGCCGTCGGCCACGATCTCCACCGCGGGGAGGGCTTCGGGACCGTCGGCCCCCTCGATCACGCTGACCGCGAGCTCCACACCGTCGATCGCCCGCTCGACCAGCGCCGTCTCGCCGTACGCGAAGCACTCCACCATCGCCCGGGGCAGGTCCTCGGCGCGGGTCACGACGGTGACACCGAGCGCGGAGCCGCCCTCGGTGGGCTTGACCACCAGGGGAAGACCGATGCGCCGCAGGATCGTGTCGAGCACCGGTCGCGCGCCGAGATCCCGGAACAGGCTCTGGGGGAGCGTCACGTAGTCGGGCGTCGCGAGCCCGGCGTCGAGCAGCGCGGCCTTGGAGATCGGCTTGTTCCAGACGACGCGGCTCGCGCGCGGGCCCGTGCCGACGTAGGGCAGTCCGACCATGTCGAGCACGTCGCGCACGGAGCCGTCCTCACCGGAGGCGCCGTGCAGCAGCGGCCAGACGACGTCGGGCCGTGTCGTGCGCAGGAACGACAGGAGGTCGGCGTCGACGTCGTGCAGCAGGACCTCCAGGCCGGTGGCGCGCAGCGCCTCGGCGACCCGGCGCCCGGAGCGCAGGGAGACATCCCGCTCGTGCGACAGTCCGCCGGCGAGGACGACCACCAGGGGCGAGCGGCGCCCGGCGTCGTGCGGCTCGGGGGCGAGCGGCGCGCCTGGCGCGGCGGGCTCGGTCGGGACAGGGGTGGGACTGGTCATCGAGGACTCACTCGGTCGGGAGGGGAGAACGGTCAGCTGCCATCGTGTCAGACCCCCAGATCACCGGGGTGACCTGCGGGTCTGACACGGGAGAGGCTCACGCCAGGTCGGGAGCGGGGCCTTCGACGTCGTCCGTGTCGGTGCCGGGCTGTGCGGCGGTGCCGAAGATCTGCACCAGCTCGGACTCGCTGTTGACGACGCCGGCCAGCCGCCGCACACCCTCCCGGATGCGTTCCGGGGTGGGGAAGCAGAAGGACAGGCGCATGTGGTCGGAGCCGCTGCCGTCGTAGTAGAAGGCGGTGCCCGGGACGTACGCGACGCGGGCGGTGACGGCGCGGGGCAGCATCGCCCGCGCGTCGAGGCCCTCCGGGAGCCGCACCCACACGAAGAAACCGCCCTTCGGCACGTTCCACGACGCGCTGGGCAGGTACTCGCCGAGCGCCCCCACGAGGGCGTCGCGTCGTTCGCGGTACGTCTCGCGGTACGCCTTGATCTGGGCCTTCCAGTCGCACGTCTCCAGGTACGTCGCCACGGCGAGCTGGGAGGCGTTCGACGGGGACAGGACCGCGGACTCGCTGGCGAGCACGAGCTTGTCGCGTACCGCGTGCGGTGCGATGACGAAGCCGACGCGGTAACCCGGGGCGAAGGTCTTGGAGAACGAGCCGAGGTACAGCACGCCGTCGGTGTCGTAGGAGCGCAGCGCGGGCATCGGCTCGGTGTCGAACCCGAGCAGTCCGTACGGGTTGTCCTCCACCACGAGCACGCCGTGCCGGCGACAGATCTCCAGGATCTGAGGGCGTCGCTCGGCGGAGAGCGAGACGCCGGCCGGGTTCTGGAAGGTCGGGACGGTGTAGAGGAACTTCACGCGACGGCCCTGGGCCGCCAGGCGGGTCAGCGTGGCGTCGAGCTCCGCCGGGACCAGGCCGTCCGCATCGAGCGGCACCTGGACGACGTCGGCCTGGTACGACCGGAAGACCCCCAGCGCACCCACGTACGACGGCGCCTCCGCGATGACCACGTCGCCCGGGTCCACGAAGATGCGGGTCACGAGGTCGAGCGCGGACTGCGAGCCGGTGGTGACCACGACGTCGTCGGGATGGGCGGAGACGCCTTCGAGGGCGACGACCTGGGTGATGTGCTCGCGGAGCACCTCCTCGCCCTGGCCCGAGCCGTACTGGAGCGCCGTCGTGCCCTTGGTGGCGATGAGGCGCTGCATCGTGTCGGCGATGACGTCGAGCGGCAGGCCCTCGAGGTACGGCATCCCGCCCGCCAGTGACACGACCTCGGGGCGGTTGGCCACCGAGAAGAGCGCTCGGATCTCCGAGGCGCGCATGCCGTGCGCTCGCGCCGCGTACGAACCGAACCACGGGTCGAGGCGGTTACCTGCAGTCTCGGGAAGCTCGTTCACGCACGCCAGTCTCGCACGCACCGTGTGCTCGACCCAGTACCCGTTCGTAGCGAAACGGTGAGACTCCGCGGCCCCCCGGCGGGGGCCGGGCTTCGCACCAGGGTGAACGAAGAGCGCGTGCCCGGTGCCGCACCCGGTTTCGGGTGGGCCGGACACGCGCTCGGTGATGCGGCGGCGGGCGGTCAGCCCGCGAGGACCTCGTCGATCTCCTCGGTCAGCGCGCGCTTCGGACGGGCGCCGATGATCGACTTCACGACCTCGCCGCCCTTGTAGACGTTGAGCGTCGGGATCGAGACGATGCCGTAGTCCATCGCGGTCTGACGGTTCTCGTCGGTGTCGATCTTGACGATCTTGATCTTGCCCTCGTACTCGTCGGAAAGCTCCTCGAGGATGGGCGCGACCATGCGACACGGGCCGCACCAGGTAGCCCAGAAGTCGACGAAGACAGGAATGTCAGAGTCGAGGACCTCGGTCTTGAAGGTGTCGTCGGTGACCTTGATGGTGCTCATCCAGCATCTCCTTGTTCATGGCCCCGCGGGGGCCGAGTGGGGCGGGCCGGTGGTAGCCGGCCGGAGATCAGTCGTTCAGCGAGTCGAGGAACGCCTGGGCGTCGAGCGCCGCGGAGCAGCCCGAGCCGGCGGCCGTGATCGCCTGGCGGTAGGTGTGGTCGACGGCGTCGCCGCAGGCGAAGACGCCGGAAAGGTTGGTGCGGGTGCTCCGGCCCTCCACGAGGATGTAGCCGTTCTCGTCGAGGTCGACCTGGCCCTTGACCAGGTCGGTGCGGGGCTCGTGACCGATCGCGACGAACAGGCCCGTCGCGTCCAGGTCCCGGACCTCGCCGGTGACGGTGTCGCGCAGGCTGAGCCCGGAGACCTTGTTGTCACCCGTGATGCCGGCGATCTCGCTGTTCCACGCGAACTCGATCTTCGGGTCCGCGGTGGCGCGCTCCGCCATGATCTTCGAGGCGCGCAGGTCGTCGCGGCGGTGCACCACGGTCACCTTCGAGGCGAACCGGGTCAGGAACGTCGCCTCCTCCATCGCGGAGTCGCCACCGCCGACGACGGCGATGTCCTGGTCGCGGAAGAAGAAGCCGTCACAGGTGGCGCACCACGAGACGCCGCGGCCGGAGAGCCGCTTCTCGTCGGGCAGGCCCAGCTCGCGGTACGCCGAACCGGTCGACAGGATCACGGAGCGGGCGCGGTAGGTGTCGCCGCCGCCCGTCACGATCGTCTTGACGTCGCCGGTCAGCTCGACCTGCTCCGCGTCGTCCCAGACGACCTTGGCGCCGAACTTCTCGGCCTGCTCCCGCATGGCCTCCATCAGGTCAGGGCCCTGGATGCCGGCGGGGAAGCCGGGGAAGTTCTCGACCTCGGTGGTGTTCATCAGCGCGCCGCCCGCGGTGACCGAACCCGCGATGACCACGGGCGCGAAGCCGGCACGAGCCGCGTAGATGGCCGCGGTGTAGCCCGCGGGGCCGGACCCGACGATGACGACGTCGAGCACGGGGGCGTCGGTCGTGCCGGCGGCCGGAGCGGTGGTCTGTTCGGTCAAGGTGTTCTCCTCGAGTTCCATGGGCACACGCAACAACACGCGAGCGGGTCCCAGTGTTCCAGCCCGCGCCCGGCACGGCTCGGTCGTGGACGTGAATCTCACCACACTGCATCGACATTCGTCGATGCGTCCGGTTTCCGAGCCGATCCTGTCACGAAAGAACGCCGGCGGGAACGAACCATCGACATGATGTGGTTCGGACCCGCCGGCGTTCCGTAGTGCTCGTGGTCGTCGGTGACGACCGTTGGTCAGCTCAGCACGACCTCGCTCAGCTCGAGCCGGAAACCGTCGGAGACCTGCGGCAGCTCGGTGACCCAGATCGTGAACGAGTCGCTCACGACGGGCTCCGGGAGCTCGAAGGTGGTGGTCTCCGCGAAGGTGCCCTCGGCGAGCACCTCGCCGCCCTCGCCGCCCTTGAGGATCTGCACCTTGCCACCGGGGGTGTTGGTGAGCAGCTCGATCTTGGAGACCGACGCCGGCTCGCGGAGCCGCAGCTCCATGCCGAGGAAGTCCTTGAACCCGCCGAACGCCGCCCGCTGGTAGGTCGTCGTGAAGTAGAACGTCGCCGGGTCCGTGTCGAAGGCCCGCTCGACCGCCTCGGGGTGGTCCAGCGTGCTGCCCTCCCAGTCGAGCTCACCCAGGAGCGTCCCGGAGTCGATCACCGGACGCGCCTCGGTCTCGGTGGGCGCCGACGGCTCGCTGCTGCCTCCGTCCGCGCCCGCGGAGGTGGAGACCGTCGGCGACGGCGTCGCGTCGGCGATCACGTCCGGGGTCGGCGAGAGGACGGCGTTGATGGCCCAGATGAGGCCCGCCACGACGGCCACGCCGACGAGGCCGAGCACGATCGGCGTCGGGTTGACGCCGCCGCGCTTGGGCGCGGGCTGGGTGGCGAACCCGCCGTCCTGCTCGTAGTAGCCGCCGGTGTTGGGGTCGTAGCCGCCCGGCGCGTAGGACTGCGGGGGGTACTGCTGCGGCTGCTGCTGCGCGTACTGCGCCTGGTCGTAGCCGGGCTGGGCCTGTGCGACGGGCTGGCCGTACTGGTCGTAGCCCGCCGGCGGGTAGCCGGCCGGAGCCGCCTCGGGCGGCGGGGGAGGCACGGGCGCGTGCTGGCCGTAGGCCTGCGGTTCGTAGGTGTAGTCGTTCTGGGGCTCGGGATAGCCGGCGGGCACATTGCCGCCCGCTCCCATGGCCATTGTCTCGTCGGTACGTGCGATCCGGCCGGTGACGGGGCGCCGCGCGGGCGGAACTCCTTCGCCTCCGAAAGCCTCGGCGATGGACTGCCGCCGCGGCTCCTCCGGCTCGGGCTGCACGAATCCAGGCAGCGATGCCACTACGGAAACCTCTCCCCACGGCTGGAGAGCCGCGGTCACGTCGTCGGGGTTCTTCGGCCCCTCGGTGCCGCCGGACGTGTCGAACGTCCGGGCCACCAGGGCGTCGATCTCGGTGTCCACGTGCGGGACCAAGCTGGAAAGAGGCGCCACGGCGCCGGAGTCGTCGAGCTGCGCGGGCAGCGGGATCAGGGTGTCCTTCGCGATCCAGTCGGCCTCGAGGTCCTGGCCGGGCCAGCGCGCCGTCATCGCGTAGTAGAGGAGCGCCACGAGGCCCTGGGCGTCGAGCTCCGCCGGCTTGACGTTGAGCGTGTCGCCCGAGGCGAGGCCGCCGTCGAGCCCGAGGCCCGTGACGCGGACCTGGTGACCGTCGACCCGCACGGCCTCCGGGCGGAGCGCGGCGTGGTGCACGCCGCGGGTGTGCGCCACGCCGAGGGCGGTGGCCGCCTCGCCGACGATCGCACGGGCCTGCTGTCCGTCCACGAGGCCGCTCGAGATGATCTCGGTCAGCGTGGTGCCGGTATAGGGCTCGGTGACCACGTACTTGCGGCCGTCGGAGTCGGATCCGGCGTCGAGCACGCGGACCAGGCGGGGGTCGGTCACGAGTGCCGCACGCCGGGCGGCGTCCAGGGCGTCGCCGGTATAAGGCCCGGTCACGAGGGTGACGCGGACCTCGCGGTCCAGGATCAGGTCGTGCGCCTCCCAGGCGGTCGCCGCGGCAAGGTCGGTGGACGCCTGCTGGCGCAGTCGGTATCTCTCGACCAGCACGGTGCCAGGCTCGACAGTGCTCACGCGGACCTCCTTGCTCGGTCGGGGGACAGTAGCAGGTACGTGACCACGACCGTCACGCACCGTCGCCATGCTACGCGGAACCGTTGCCCACCCGCCGAAGCATCGTCCGTATGTACGAAAGCGCAGCCCGCGCGCGCGGGCTGCGCTTCCGGTACGACGGCGGTGTGTACGACGGCGGGGCGGATCAGCGCCGCAGGCGTGCGAGGACCGGGCCGAGCAGCCCGTTGAGCTCCTCGACGCGCAGCAGGCGCAGGAGCAGCACGTAGACGGCGAGCATGACCAGGCCGCAGAGCGCCGTCACCCAGAGCCCGCTGAGCATCGTGAGCACCCAGCCCTTGCCGAACGTCAGCACGTCGAAACCGCCGACGAGCTGGTAGACGCCCCACCCGGCGCCCCCGGCGACCGCCGCGGCGAGCACCGTCTTGGCGTGCAGGACGAAGATGCGCCCGCCGTCGAGCCGCCCGCCGAGCTTGCGCTTGAGGCCACCGGTGCGCAGCAGCACCGTGATCCAGTTCGACAGGGCGTAGGCACCGCCGGCCGCGATGACCCAGAGCTCGACCGGCAGCCAGACCTGCGCCGCGACCAGGCCGGCCACGAGGGCGACCGTCGACGGGACGGTGATCCAGAAGACGGAGCGGCCGTCCTCGTAGGCGTAGAAGACCCACTTCATGAGCGCCATGCCGCCGAGCGGCACCAGCCCGAACGACAGCGCGACCAGGACGGGCGCGATGAGCGCCGTACCCTGCTCGCCCGCGGTCGGGACGATGAACGCCGTGGCCGGCCCGGCCAGCACCACGAGGGCCGCGGTGGCGAACACGGTGAAGACGCCGATGGTGCGCAGGCCCAGGGACAGGTCGGACCGGACCCGGTCGGTGTCGCCCGCCTGGGCGGCCTTGCTGATGCCCGTGAACAGTGCCGTCGCGATGGAGACCGTGACCAGGGAGTGGGGCAGCAGGTAGATCAGGAGCGCCTGGGTGTAGGACGCGTTGCCCGCGACGGCGTCGCCCGCGTTGCCGGCCTCGGCCGCGACCCGGGTCAGGTAGAGGACACCCGCCTGCTCCAGGACCACGGCCGCGAACGTCCACAGGGCGACGCCCCCGGCCGAGCGCAGGCCGATGCCCCGCAGGCCCAGGCGGAGGTTCCAGCGGAAGCCGGAGCGCAGCAGCGGCACGAGCAGCACGAGGGCCTGCGCCACGATGCCGAGCGTGGCCGTGCCGGCCAGCAGGATCGTGCGCGGGGTGTTCCACTCGGAGAGGTCGTTGATGCCGGTGTCGGGGGCGCCGCCGAACACGATCAGGAACACGGCGAAGCCGAGCACCGAGACCACGTTGTTGGCCACCGGAGCCCACATGAACGGACCGAACTGCTCGCGCGCGTTCAGCACCTGGCCGAGCAGTGTGTACAGGCCGTAGAAGAAGAGCTGGGGGATGCACCAGTACGCGAAGACGGTGCCCAGCGCGAGCTGCTCGGCCGACCAGCCGTCCGTGTAGAGCATGACGACCCACGCCGCGGCGCCGGTGAGGACGGCGGTGATGGCGAGGATGCCGACGGCCGAGACGGTGAGCAGCTTGTCGACGCGCTCCTGCGCGTTGTGCGCGCGGAACGCCTTGACGATCTGCGGCACCAGCACGGCGTTCAGCATGCCGCCCGCCAGGATCGCGAACAGGACGTTGGGCAGCTTGTTCGCGACGTCGAACGCGTTCGCGACCGTGCCGGCGGAACCGATCGCGGCCACCAGCATCATGTTGCGGACCAGGCCACCGAGGCGGGACGCGGCCGTGCCGGCCGCCATCACGATCGAGTTGCGTCCCAGGCTGCTGGTCGACGACGGGGGCGTCGCGGGCGTACCCGGCTCGCCCGCGGCCTCGGCGCTGGGATCCGACGCGGGGTCGGTCGGTGCGGTCACGGCGTTCTCCTGGGTCAAGCGACTACTCCCATGGTCTGGGCCCCTGCCCGGCGCTGTTCGGCAGACGTGTGCGGCGGCCGAAACACTACTCTGCCCGAGCGGCCACGGAGTCCGCCGTCGCCGCCCGGGTGGTCTCCGGCGCCTCAGGGGCCGTACCGGTGGCCTCCTCGACGTCCTTGCTGGTGGCACGGTACGGGGAACGCCCGCGACGGACCGTGCGCCAGATCCCGGCCAGGAACAGCAGCGCGACGAGGCCGGCGGCGATCCAGGTGCCGAGCTCCTCCCAGCCCGCGCGCACGCGGACCTGGAACGACGAGTCGTCGCTGATCTTGGCGCCGGTCGGGGTGAGCACCTGGGCGGTCACGGCGACGTCGCCCGAGCCGATGGCTCGCACCGGGACCTGGACGTCGATCTCCTGGCCCGCCGGGATGACCTCGGTGCTGCGTGCGTCCACGGTCAGTCGCGGGTGGTCGGGGCGCAGCACCACGGTGACCGTCGCGTCGACGCCGAGCGTGTTGCGGACGCGCACCGGGATGTTGCCCTTGTCCGTGATGAAGTTGACGTCCTGGCGCGGCACCACGGTCACGGACTGCTGCGTGAGCGCGTTCGACGCCTCCAGGGTCTGCTTGACGAGCGCCTCCCGGAGCCCGGTGTCGGCCCGGTGCGCGACGGCGAGCGGGGCGATCAGGCGGGTGACACCCGGTCGCCAGATCTGGGAGGAGTGGTCGACGGCGACCGACGAGAACGTGACGACGGCGTCGCGCGCCCGCTCCAGGGCTGCGACGTTCGTCGCGCCGAGCTCGGCCTTGGCCACGGTGCGCTTCGACAGCGCGGTGCGGGCCACGTCCGGGGCGTCCTGCGCGAACAGCGTGTCGATGGTCGTGACGTCGACCCAGCCCGCCGCGTCGAGCTCGTTCAGGATCTCGCTCGCGCCCTCGGCGTCGGGCGTCCAGGTCCGCGGCGCGACGATGGCCAGCGACGGCGGGTCGTTCGGCGTCTGGGTGACGAGGGCGGCCGTCTCCGCGAGGAGCCGCTGCGCGCCCTCGGTCGGGGTGGACACGGTCGTGGCGGCCGCCGTGGAGGCGAAGCTCTCCGCGGACGTCTCGGTGTCCGCGCCCGACAGATCGGTGGCGGCGAGGAAGGCACGCGTGAGGTCGGTGTCGGCCACCACCGCGCGTGCCGTGCCGGACGGCGTGCGGACGTCCGCCCGGCCCGTCACGGTGCCGGCGCCCTCGTAGGCGAGTCCGCCGCTGCCGACGACGACGTGCCCGCGCTTCGCCGCGACCCCGAGGCCGACGGTCTCGACGTCGGGCACGACGCCGTCCGCAGGCCAGGACAGGTTGCCCCGCCATGACTCCGGCACCTCCCAGTTCCCGCGGCGCGGCGCCTGGAGGAAGCTGCGCGCGCCGGTGGTGCGCACGTTCGCGTGGGCGAGCGCCGCGAGGTCGGGGTCGTGGCTGGGGAGGGTGTACGTGGTGGTGCTCGCGGCGGCCGCGGTCATGCGCTCGGACCACTCGATGAGCGCCGGGTCGTCCGACTTCGCGGCCACGCCGATGGTGTCGGGGTCGATCGCCAGCGAGAGCTTCGTGCTCTCCGCGACCTGCAGCACGCCGTCGAGCCGCTGGCCGGAGGCGGCCTGCTGGGCCAGCTCCAGCTCGGCGGTGCTCGGGTCGGCCGGGTCGACGGCGGGGCTCGTGACCGCGGCGAGGACGCTGACCTGCATGGGCTCCCGCTCCAGGCCGTCGGCGTCGTACACGAGGAACGAGCGCGCGATGCCCAGGCGACCCGTGGCGTCGCCGGCGGCGACGGCGAGCTTGCGCGCGCCGAAGCCGCGGAAGGTCTGGGCACCGGGGTCGTAGGTGAACGAGACGTTCTTGGACGCGCCCGGCGCGAGGTCGCCGATCGTCCTCGGTATGGGGTTGCCCCGGACCGGGTCGAGCAGGTCGGCCGTGGTCCACTCGTCGATCTCCGTGCGCGAGGTGATCGCCACGTAGTCGATGGTCAGCTGGGCCACCGCGTCGGACACCGTGGCGTCGCTCGTGTTGGTGACCTTCGCGCGGATGGTCACCTCGTCCCCCGGGTGCGAGACGGGGTGCGAGATGTCGGTGACGGCGACGTCGAGCGACCCGGCGGCAGCGGAGGAAGTCGTGGCGAGCGGCTGGGCGGCGGCGGTGTCCGCGGGGGTGCGTGCCGCCGTCGGACCGGTGGCCGCTGCCGGGGGCAGCGCGGACCCGACGAGCACCGCGCCCGCCAGGAGCACGGCGCCGAGCGCGCCGGTACGGCGGGCCGCCCGGCTGCGGGCGGGACTGCGGGAGAGGTCGGCGTGCTGCGTCATGGCAGGTCTGGGCGCTCCGTGGGGAAGGCGTCGGCGCGCAGTGCGTCCCGGAGGTTCCTCGACGACACGAGGAGATCCAGGGCGGCCGCGGCCAGTCGCTGCTCGTTCGGGTACGACAAACGCTCGGCGAGCTGGTCGACCCTGACCCAGAGAGCGTCCTCGGCTTCGCCGTCCGGATCGTTCTCCACGGTCAGGTGACCGCCTTCCGCGCGCAAGAGGTAATGGTGCACCACCTTGTGCACCCGCCGGTCCTCACCGGTGAACCAGTAGTCGATCACGCCGAGCTCGGCCTGGATCGAGCCGCGGATCCCGGTCTCCTCGCGGATCTCGCGAATCGCGGCCTCCTGCGGCGTCTCGCGTCCCTCGAGGTGCCCCTTGGGGAGGCACCACTCCAGGCGGCCCGTGCGGTTGCGGCGCAGCAGCACCGCGGCGCTGAACTCCTCGGGCCGGTCGGACTCGGCGCGCAGGACGAGCCCGCCCGCCGACGTCTCGTCCACGATCGGCAGATGGACCGGGGCGCTCGTCGCGGCGGCACGCCGGGCAGGATTCACCCGCAGCGGTGCTCCGCCGGGCGGCGTGGGCACCTCCGGGCGACCGTCTGGACGGTCGCTCGCCGGAACAGGGGTGGACATGCCCCAACACTACCGACTGACCACCCTTGATCTGGTCAGGCGCGGGGTGCGGGCGGTTTCGGGCACCGGGTCGCCCCGGCCCGTCCGCACCATGTTCGCATGACGGTGCGGCGGGGCCGGCACGGGGCCTCGCAGTTGCCGCTCGGGTGCAGGGCGTGAACCTCGGTGAGTGGGGCCGTGCCGGGTCTGGGAGAATCTTGGGCTGTGTCTACCCCTGAACAGGATCTGTTGCGCCGTGCGCTCGGCGTGCTGACCGAGATGGCGCCCGCCGCGCTCGAGCTGGGCGAGCAGTTCCGCGCCGCCGGACACGAGCTGTCGCTCGTCGGCGGTCCGGTCCGTGACGCCTTCCTCGGCCGGACGAGCAACGACCTCGACTTCGCGACGTCGGCCTCGCCCGACCAGACGCAGCGGATCCTCGCCCGGTGGGGCGACGCGCACTGGGACATCGGCAAGGAGTTCGGCACGATCGGCGCGCGCCGGGGCGACGTCGTGGTCGAGGTGACGACGTACCGCACCGACAAGTACGACCCGGCGTCCCGCAAGCCGCTCGTCGAGTTCGGCGACAACCTCGACGGCGACCTGTCCCGGCGCGACTTCACCGTGAACGCGATGGCGGTCCGCGTACCCGACCTCACCTTCGTCGACCCGTTCAACGGCCTGAGCGACCTTGCCGCCGGCGTGCTCCGCACCCCGATCGCGCCCGAGCGTTCGTTCGACGACGACCCGCTGCGCATGATGCGCGCCGCGCGGTTCGCGGCCCAGCTGTCGTTTCACGTGGAACCAGGAACGCTCGCCGCACTGGTCGCGATGGCCGAGCGGATCGAGATCGTGTCGGCCGAGCGGGTCCAGGCGGAGATCACCAAGCTGATCCTGAGCGACAACCCGCGCGCGGGCCTGGAGGTGCTGGTCGACACCGGCCTCGCCGAACAGGTGCTGCCCGAGCTGCCGGCCCTCCAGCTCGAGATCGACGAGCACCACCGGCACAAGGACGTCTACCAGCACTCGCTCACCGTGCTCGACCAGGCGATCGCGCAGGAGACCGGTGCCGACGGCGCGGTGCCCGCGCCGGACCTGGTGCTCCGCCTCGCCGCCCTGCTGCACGACATCGGCAAGCCGGCCACGCGCCGCTTCGAGTCCGGCGGCGGCGTGAGCTTCCACCACCACGAGGTGGTCGGCGCCAAGCTCACCACCAAGCGGCTCCGAGCGCTCAAGTACGAGAAGCAGGTGGTCAAGGACGTGTCGCGGCTCGTCGAGCTGCACCTGCGGTTCCACGGGTACGGCGACGGCGCGTGGACCGACTCCGCCGTCCGGCGCTACGTGACCGACGCCGGCCCGCTCCTCGAGCGGCTGCACCGGCTCACCCGCGCCGACTCGACCACGCGCAACAAGCGCAAGGCCAAGCGCCTGTCCGACGCGTACACCGACCTGGAGAACCGCATCGCGGCGCTGCGCGAGCAGGAGGAGATCGACGCGATCCGGCCGGACCTCGACGGGACCCAGATCATGGAGATCCTCGGGATCTCGCCGTCGCGCGCCGTCGGCGAGGCCTACAAGTACCTGCTGGGCCTGCGCATGGAGCGCGGTCCGCTGGGCGAGGACGTCGCCGCCGAGGAGCTCAAGAAGTGGTGGGCCGAGCGGGACTAGACGTGCGTCGGGTCGAAGAGGGCGCTGACCGACTCGCCGCTGTGGATCCGGCGGACCGCCTCCGCGAAGGCCGGGGCCACGCTGATCACCGACAGCTTGTCGTGCGCCAGCAGGCCCGTCGACGGCACCGTGTTGGTCGTGACGATCTCGACGACGTCGGGGTCGGCCGCGATGCGGTGCGCGGCGTCGTTGGCGAAGATGCCGTGCGTGCAGGCGATCCGGACGCTGCGCGCGCCGTGCTCACGGAGCAGGTCGAGGATCGCCAGGATCGTGGACCCGTTGGCGATCTCGTCGTCGAGCACGATGATGTCGCGGCCGGTGACGTCGCCGATCAGGGACGTGATCACGACGCGGTCACCGTCGAACCGCTCCTTCGCGGCCGCCGCGACCGGAACCCCGAGCATCTTCGCGAACGCCGACGCGCTCTTCGCGTTACCCAGGTCGGGGGAGACCACAGTGGCCTTGGACAGGTCGCTCGGCAGGAAGTGCGCCGCGAGCTCGCGCAGCGCGTTGAGCTGGTCGGTCGGCACGCGGAAGAACGCGTGTACCTGCGGCGCGTGCAGCGTCATCGTGAGGATGCGGTTCACGCCCGCCGTCTCCAGGAGGTCCGCGACGAGGCGGCCGCCGATCGAGATGCGCGGCGCGTCCTTCTTGTCCGAGCGCGCGTACGCGAAGTGCGGCATGACGGCGGTGATCCGGGCGGCCGACGCGCCCTTGGCGGCGTCGATCATCAGCAGGAGCTCCATCAGGCTCTCCTGGGCGGGACGCACCACGGGCTGCACGAGGTAGACGTCGCGCTCGCGGCAGTTCTCCATGAGCTGGACCTGCAGGCAGTCGTTCGCGAAGCGCTGGATGTTGATCGGGCTCAGCGGGACGTCGAGATCGGCGCACATCTCCCGAGCGAAACGCTGCCCCCCGGTACCGGCAAAGACCCTCACCTCGGCCATGGCTGGAGTCTACGGAACGTCGGGCCGACACGCCCAGCAGGAGCAGGCATCATGTGGATCGTGAGCCTCACCGAGTGGCAGACCTGGGAACCGTTCGTCGACGCGTTGCGCAGGTCGGCACCGCCCGGGACGGACGTCAGCGAGTTCGCCGGGACCGTGGGCGGCGGCGCGTGGGACGGGTCCTACCTGGACGACGGCGATGCCGACGCCCGGCGCGCGCACTACCGCGAGGCTGCGCGGGAGGCAGCCCGGACCGGCGGGCGCGGGCCCAAGGCCGAGCTGGACGATGCCCTCCGCGCGATCGCGGACCTCTCGCCCGACGCCGGGCAGACGGTGCGGGTCGTCGCCGGGCCGCGCCCCGCCGACGACGTGGTCGAGCTCGTCGATCTGCCGGCCTCGGTCGTGTCGGGGCCGGTCACGCCGGTGCTCGAGGTGGTGCTGGAGCCCGGCGCGCTGCCGGCGCGGTACCGGGAGACGATCTCGCCGCCGCCCGACGGCGCAGCCGCGGCGTCGGCCGACCCGGACGCCGTGACCCGGCTGATCGCCGAGCGGATGCCCGACGCCGTCGGCGCGGCGCCCGACGAGATCGCCGCCGCCGAGGGCGCACTGCCCGACGGCGCACGGCTGCCGGACGAGGTGCGGGCGCTGTACGCGGCGGCCGGATCGGGCAACCTGAGCCTCGCGGCCGAGCAGGGCGGGTTCAGCGGGTTCGAGATCGTGCCGCTGCGCGGGAGCTTTCTCCGCGAGGCGTTCCTGCCCGCGGCCCGCTTCAGTACCTGGACCGCCGACGCCGACACCTCGGCGCCGGCCGATCCCGCGGGACGGGTGCAGGCCGCGATCGGTTCGCCGCTCTGGTTCCCGGTCGGGACCGACGGCGCCGGGAACGTCTTCGCCGCCGACCTCGCGCCGGGGCCGAACGGCCACGTGGGTCAGGTCGTGCTGCTCGACCACGAGCAGCACGCCGGGGCGGCCTACCGGGCGGACAGCCTGGCGGCACTGCTCGTGAGGCAGGGGTCCGGGCCCGGCGACGTCGACCCGGTGGGCTCCGGTCGAGCGGGCTCCGGCCCGACGGCGGACGGGCAGGACTTGCCCGACAGGTCAGACGGCGAGGGGGCCGGCCCCGGCTCGTCGTCGGACACCGAGTTCCTGAACCTGGCCCCGGCCGACTGGGCCGGGCGGCTCGACGCCGGAACGGTGCCGCCCGGCCTCAAGGCGGCCGGGTTCGTGCCCGTCCGCGCGGCACTGCCAGGCCTGCCCGAGGCGATCGCGGTGGCGAACCGGCTGCTGGAACTGCGCGGTCGAGAACTGATCGAGGTCACCCGGCTGACGCGCCCGGAGGGCGACCGCTTGGGGGCTCCGGAGTCCAAGGAGTCCTCAGAGAAGATGGATCGTCCCCGGCGCAAGGGTCTGCTCGGCCGGCTCTTCGACCGCTGACGGGGTTCCGGTCCGGCGGAAGGTGTACCCAGTCAGAGGGTGGCCGGGAGAGATGAACTTCGACCGGCAGGGGACCGGGTAATACGGCTGTGCTGAACAGTCCGGTACAGCCGGAGACGTCGGGTCAGGCGTGAACGAAGTTCAGCAGGGCCGGCAGGTGCTGATCGGGTGCACTCTGCCCCCGGCGGCCACACGCGACGAGGGCGGGAACCCGGTGGGGTTCCCGCCCTCGTCAGGCCCGCGGCGACCGGCCGCTCAGGAGGTCAGTGCCCGCCGTGGAACTCGCCGTCGGTCTCGGGCCGCTTGATCAGCGCGGCCAGAACGATGGTCAGCGCCATCACACCGGCGCCGATCCCGAAGGCCAGGCTCGCACCGGCCGTCAGGGCGTCGGCGGCGGACTCGCCGGCCGCGGTCAGCGTGTCCGAGCGGAGCGTCATGATCGCGATGAACAGCGCGATGCCCGCGGCACCCGCGACCTGCTGCACCGTGTTGATCGTGGCCGAGCCGTGCGAGTACTGGTGCGGCTTGAGCACCCCGAGCGCCGCGCTGAACAGCGGCGTGAACACCGCGGCCAGGCCCAGGCTCAGCAGGATGTGGGCGGCGAGCACGTAGAACGGCGAGATGCCGGGGTGCAGGAACGCGAGCATGCCGATGCCGAGGGTCACGAGCACCGTGCCGGGCACGAGGATCGGACGCGGTCCGACCCGGTCGTACCACCGGCCGACGACCGGGCCCAGGAGGCCCATCGCGAGCGCGCCCGGGAGCACGATCAGGCCGGACTGGAGCGGGGTCAGGCCCATCGCCTCCTGCAGCACCAGCGGCAGGACGATCAGGGTGCCGAGCATCGCGAGCATCGCGACCGCCATGATGCCGATCGCCACCCGGAAGTTGGGCTCGAGGAACGTGCGCAGGTCCAGCAGCGCGGACTCGGTCCGCTGCCGCACGATCTGCCGCCACACGAACAGGCCGAGGAACACCAGGCCCGTACCCAGCGGGATCCACGGGTTCAGCGTGCCGCCCGCGTGCGCGCCCTCACCCAGGCCGGACAGGCCCCACACCAGGCCGCCGAACGCCACGAGCGTGAGCAGGAGCGACAGCGGGTCGAGCGTGTGGTGCTCCTTGTCGGAGACGTCGCGGATCCAGAGCAGGCCGGCGACCAGCGCCAGGACCGAGATCGGTAGGACCACGCCGAACACACCACGCCAGCCGAGCGGCTCCAGGATCGCGCCGGACAGCGTGGGGCCGAGCGCCGGCGCCGCGGCGATGACCAGACCGACGTTGCCCATGACCCGGCCGCGCATGTGCGGCGGCACGATGGTCATGATCGTCGTCATGAGCAGCGGCATCATGATCGCCGTGCCGGTCGCCTGCACCACGCGGCCCGTCACCAGGACCCCGAACCCCGGGGCGATCATCGCCAGGGCGGTGCCGACGGTGAACAGGGACATCGCCAGCAGGTAGGCGCCGCGCGTGCCGAGCCGGTTGATGAGGAACCCGGTCGCCGGGATGACGACCGCCATCGTCAGCAGGAAGGCCGTGGTGAGCCACTGGCCGACCGTCGGGGTCACGCCCAGCTCGTCCATGATCGGCGGCAGCGCCACCGACATGGTGGTCTCGTTGAGGATCACGGTGAAGGCGCTCGCCATCAGCAGCGCGATGGCACGGAAGTGGCCGGGGGCGAGCTTGTCGGAGCGCGCCTCCGCGGGCGCGTCGACGCTGGCCGACGGCGGTCGGGTGGCTGGACGGTCGTCCAGCGGCTCAGTGGTGTCAAGGATTTCGGTCGTCATGGGGTATGCCCTCTCGGTACGGAACGCGGGCCGAGATCGAGAGCGACATTGCACACGACCTACGTCTAACGACGCCGGATCATCGTCCGGTATTCCCGATGACGATCGCGACCTGTTTTTGTCGACGTCTGCGGTCAGCAGAAATCATCGGTCAGTTCGCCGAGGCGTCCGTCCCGTCCGTACCGTCCGGGGAGACCGGCTCGGTGACCGGCGTCGCGACGCCGAGGGTCACGCCCTGGCCCGCCATGAACGGCTCCGGGTCCACGGCCTGGCCGTTCATCCGCACCTCGTAGTGCAGGTGGCAGCCCGACGACGTGCCGGCACCCGCCGGGTCGATGCGCGAGTCGCCGCCCATGGACGCGATCTGCTGTCCCGCCTGCACCGTCTGGCCCACGCGCACCAGGTTGGTGCCGGTGAGCAGGTGCCCGTACGTCGAGTCGAGGCCCATGCCGTGCTCGATGCGGATGGTGTTGCCGGTGCCCCAGCCGGTCGCGCCCGAGATCACCACGCGTCCGGCCGCGGCCGCGTACACCTGGGTGCCGCAGGACGCCGCGATGTCCTGCCCGAGGTGGTAGGTCGACGCCCCGGCGATGCCGGTGTTGCGGGGCCCGAACCCGGACGCCTTGGACCCGACCGCCGGGTTGGCCCAGCCGCCCGCGCTGACGGCGGCCTGCCCGATGGAGCCGGACATGCAGGGCGCGGCGGCCGCGGATCCCTGGATGGACTGCGACAGCGCGTCGAGGTCCGCCTGGTCGGCGCCGCTGACGAGCTGGATCACCTGGAGCGCCTGGTCCCAGTACTTCTGGTAGTGGTACGGGTCGGCGTTGCGCTGCGCCTTGTGGGCGGCGATCGTCGGCTCCAGGGTCTCCCAGCCGGTGACGGCGAGCAGCCGGTCGTAGAACCGGCCCGACGACTGCACGGGGTCGAGGCGCTCCTCGACCGTGCCGTACCACTTCTGCTCCTGGAACATGCCGATCGAGGAGGTCAGCGAGCCGTCCGGGTTGCGCACGCCGAACCGGTCGTCGCCGTAGTTCAGGTTGCGCATGCCGGACTCGCCGAGCGCCGTCATCACCGCGACGGCCTGCGCGCGGGCCGGGACCCCGCGCTCCTGGCCCACCTGGAGGATCACCGCGGCGTTCTGGAGCTGCTCACCCGTGAAACCGCCGGCGGCCGGCAGCTGGCCGCCCGCGGGCACCACCGACGCCGACATGCTGCAGCCGTTCTGCGACTGGTTCTCGCTCACGGCGCCGCCCACCAGCACGACCATCGCGACCACCGCCGCGGGCACCGCCAGGACGGCGGCGACGAGGACGGCCAGCACGAGCACCGCGCGCCGGGTCCCGTCGTCCTTCTTCCTGCCGTTGCCGGGCCTCGCGGACCGGACCGCCTGCGACGCGACCCGGGTCGCGAGACCGACGGTGTCCCGCCCGCTCACGACCCCTCCGGCGGCCTGATCTGCTCGGCCAGCCAGGGCGCCCCGCCGTCGGCCCGGGTCAGGAGCACCGTGTACGGGCCGATGTCGGTGGGTACCGCGACCTCCGCGAGCAGCGTGGACGTCTCGTCGGTGACCTCCGGGTCACCGGTCACGTCGGCGACCGGCACGAGGCGCGGGTCGACGTCCTGGTAGACGGGCTGCGCCTGCGGCGTCAGGAGCGGCTTCAGGCCGTCCCACCACGCGTCCTCGGCCTGGTCGGTCGCGGCGAACGCGCTGATGGTCGCGGCGGCGGCGTCCCGCGCGGCCTGCCGGACGGTGTCGTTCCACGTCGCCTCGACGGGCTCGGTGGGGGCGGTCTCGTCGAACTCCGGCTCGGCCGTCACCTTGACCGCGGGATCCCCGGCCGCCGGGTCGCCGTCGACCGCCTCGGTGGCGGCCGCGTCGTCGGTGTCGTCGGACGTCCCCACGGGGTTGTCGAAGTCGTCCTGGTTCCCGGGAGCGGCGGCGCCCGGGTTCACCTCCGCCGTCGGGTCGGCCGCGGGACCGCCCTCGCGGGGCCAGCCGATCCAGGTCCCGATCGCGAGGGCGACCACCGTGAGCACCACGATCACCGTGCGCTTCATCAGCGGCCCAGCTCTCGCATCTGGCGCCGCCCCGGGTTGTGCACGATCGCGGAGGGCTGCGGCCCCGCGCCCGGCGACGCACCACCCTGGCGTGCGGCGTTGAGGGACTGGGCGAGCCGCGCCGCGCTCTGGGACCGCTCGCCCCGGCGGCCGAGGCCGCGCACCGCGCCCAGCACCTGCTTGGCCTGCCCGGCCTTACGGACCACGGTGAGCGCCTTGGAGGCCCCGGCCGCCGCGGCGGACGTGCCGCCGCTCGCGACCATGGCGCCCGCCTGCAGTGCGATCGACGTCCCCGCGCGGCCCGCGCTGCCCAGCCGGTCGCTGAGCCGTTCGCCGGCCGTCGGCGGCAGGTGGGGAGACGGCTCGTTCCCCGCCTTCTCGCCGACGTTCGTCGCGTCGGGCACCTGGTCGCCGGCCCCGCGTCCGCCGTCGGGCGAACCGTCCTGGACGGTCCGGGCGGCGGTGCTCCAGGCGTTGCCGCCGCCGTTCCCGTTGCCCGGCCCGCCATCCGCTCCGCCGTCGTAGCCGGAGCCGTCGACGGGGATGGGGACCGTCCGGTTGTCGTCGCCGGCCACGCGCCCTGCGACGGCCCCGGCGGCCGTCCCCGCCGCGGCACCGCCGACCGTGCCGCCACCGGGGGTGCCGTCCATGGCGGACGGACCCGCGGCCGGGGCGTCGTCGCCGTCGACCTCCACCGCGTTGCTGTTCGGCTGCACCGGGGCCGGGCCGAGCCCGACGCCCGCCCAGGACTTGGCCTTGTTGTACCGGTCGCGCCACTTCGCGGTGCCGTCCCACGGCATCGCGGCCGGCTCGCCGATCTGGGAGGGCACGCCGGCGGCCGCGAGCTTGTCGGCCAGCGTCCGCAGGCCCTGTCGCACGCTCGCACCCATGAGCACGTAGAACACGGCGCCCGCGACGACCAGGGTGTTGAAGAGGTACAGGCGCACG
Organism: Promicromonospora sp. NPDC050262; assembly: GCF_040655935.1. NCBI lineage: Bacteria > Bacillati > Actinomycetota > Actinomycetes > Micrococcales > Promicromonosporaceae > Promicromonospora > Promicromonospora sp. NPDC050262. The sequence goes on from NZ_JBFAKX010000010.1 coordinate 135,587, forward strand.
AGGAACGGCAGGCCGCTCGTCGCGTCGTAGAAGCCGAGCAGCATCTTCATCCAGGCGACGAGGAACATCGTGGCCATCGCGACCAGGACGGCGCCGAAGGCCACGCTCGCGAACGTGCGGAAGAGCTGGGCCCGTGTGCCGCTGGAGATGACGCCGACCGGGAGCTGCCAGAGCAGCTTGATGGCCGACCAGCCCAGCAGCAGCACCGCGAAGATGGTGCCGCCCACGATCACCACGGACAGCAGCAGGAACACGAACCCGGTGGTGAGCAGGCTGAGCGTCGAGACCACCGTGCCGGCGTCGACCGTGGAGGCCGCCTCCTTGTAGGCCGCGTCGCACCCGCCGATCTCGTCGACGGCGTTCTCCCGGCCCACGTTCTCGGTGTAGGTGTCCTCGCAGCCTGTGCCGTCGATGACCGAGCCGTAGTTGATGATCTGGTGCGGCGCGCGGAGCAGGGTGTCCACGAGCTGGCCCTTGAGGCCGTCCCGGATCACCGTGGAGTCCCGCTCGAACGACGCCCCCTCGGTGGCGAAGCCCGTGGCGATGTCCATGCCGGCGTTCCGCGACTGCATGATGATGCCCTGCTCACCGCCGATGGTCGCCATGGGGTTGGCGAGGAACCCGGTGGCCAGGGCGGCGATGACGCAGCCGATGAGCAGCTCCATGAAGCCGCCCGCGTACCGGCCCTTGAGCAGCCAGAACCCCACGACGAACGCCAGGATGATGAGCATCAGGTTGAGCAGGCCGATCTGCGCGACCATGCCCTGCACGATGATGCTCAGCCCGGCCAGCGGCGCCAGGATGTAGCCGAGCCAGTCCATGCCGAGCACCCAGTCGAGCACCCAGATCTGCACCGCGACCATGTCCCGGTACCAGACCCAGAACATGCCGGCGAGCGTCGAGAAGATCTCGGAGTCGACGTTCAGCGGGTTCCACGGCGAGCCCGTGTCCCACTGGAGCATGAACCGGTCGACGGCTACGCCCTGCGTGTCCTCCAGGTTCAGCCCACCCTGTGGGTCGGCGAACGGGAGGGGCGCCAGCCCGATCATGCCCCGATCACCGCACCGGTCGAGCTGGTCGGCGTCGTCTTGACCGTCTGGGCGCGCTTCTCCACGAGCGGCGCCATGACCTTCGCCCGGCCGTACCGGGCCTGGAAGTCGCGGATGAGGCACTCCCCGCGGCGCTCCTCGACCACGCCGACGGCGGCGTCCGTCACCGGGGCGGTGCCCTCGGTGACCAGCTTGACCAGGCCCTCGTCCACGGGGGCGTCGGTCGGCAGGCCGTGCAGCCAGCGCAAGCCTCTGCGGGCGAGGTTGGAGTCGCGGTGGCGCAGCAGCACGCGGAACGGGATCAGGCCGCGCACCACCTCGTTGCCGAAGTCCTCCTCGGCGTCGTGGCTGCCGAGCAGCAGCGCCGCCTTGTGCTTGCGACCGTCGCGGATGAACGTGCCGATCTCCTCGGCCGCCTCGGGCGACGACATGGTCTTGGACGCCTCGTCGGCGGCGAAGATGTCGAGTCGTGAGCGGTCCGCGAAGCAGCGGTAGCGGGCGAGGGCCGCGATGAGCGCGAACGTGGCGCGGCCGAACACCTTCTCCGCCTTGAGCTCGGCGAACAGGTGCCCGTGCTCCATGTCGGCGCGCGAGGGCAGCTGCATCTTGTGCGTGTGCAGCACGATCGCGGGCGAGCCCAGGTCGAGCGGCGGCAGCGTGTCGTCGAAGAGGGCGCGTCCGAAGTCGAGCTCGGAGAAGATGCGCATCTCGTCGGCCAGCATCCGGGCGCCCGGGTACTCGCAGTCCTGCTCGAGGTGCCGGGCGAGCGAGCCGAGCGACGTGATCTGGTGCCGCCACATGTACTCGGTCTGCAGCACCTTGGACAGCAGCACGTTCTGCTCGGACTTGGTCTGCACCGACAGCAGCACCGTGAGGAAGGCGCGGGCGACGCGCGGTGCCTGCGCGGGCGGCAGGATCCGCAGCGGGTCCATGGACACGGTGGCGTCCTCGGAGATCTCCACGACCTGCGAGCCGGGGATCTCCGAGACGGCGATGCCCCACTCGCCCATCTCCGTGTGGTCCACCGCCATGAGCGTGGCGCCCATGTCCACGTTGTCCATGGCCACGGTCTTCATGCTCACCGACTTGCCCGAGCCCAGCTCGCCCACGAAGCCCATCGCGAGCGCCACGTCGAGCTTGTCGGTGGCGCCGGCCAGGTTCACGAACACCGGGTTGGGCCGGGCCGCTCCGTTGGAGATCTCCAGGGCGAACAGCGCGCCGGAGGTGTCGCCGAGCTCGGTCGTCGCGAACGGCACAGCGGCGGAGAAGGCCCGTGCGGTCGTGATCTGCGAGTACTCCCGCACGGCACGCGGCGTGGGCATGCCCGGCAGGGTCGCCTCGAAGAGCGTCGGCTGGATCGTGGGGTCCGTACGCAGCGAGAACTGCATGGCGGCGAAGTACTTGGTCAGGTCGCGGGCGTCGTCGAGCGCCTGCTCCGGGGTGTGGCCCGAGACCGTGAACATCGTGGTGGCGTCGACCTCGACCTCGAGCTCGTCCGCGTCCATGACCGCCTGGTACTCGCCGAGCGCGCGCGCCGTCGTGTCCAGGGACGACCCGGCCCGCTCCTCCTCGGAGCGCTGGTCGAACTGGTCGTTGAGGGTCCGCACCGCGCGCCGGTTGCGGTTGGTCACCTCGTCGCGCGAGCGCACCGTCATGCGGATGGCCCAGTCGCAGGGCACACCCGACTCGTCGACACGCCCGATCCACTCGCACCCCGGGTACACGATCCCGCCGGACGGCGTGTCGCTGACCACGAGCGTCGTCTGGTACGACGCGAGCTCGGGGTTGGTCGGGTCGAGCACCTTCACGTACGGCCGCTTCAGGATCTGCAGCGGCCCCAGCTTCTTCTCCGAGTCCGTCTGCCCGGCCGGGTCCACGAGCGCGGACGGCAGGACCGAGGGACCGGACAGGTGCATCTCGGCATCCAGCGACCCGTCGACCGGGACCGCCGTGTCCAGCCCGAGGCCGCGCTGCATCGCGTGACCGAACATCCAGGCCATCTCCGCCACCGACGCCGGCTGGGGGTCGAACGCCGAGGGCATCTCCTTGCGCAGCGCCTCCGCCTGGGCGGCCCGCTCGCCGATCGCGTGCCGGCCCGGCACGGACCGCGGCATCATCAGCGTGTCCTGGAGCGTGGTCCAGCTCGCCTGCAGCGGCTCCATGAACGCCTTGGCGCCCGGGTTCGCCAGGGGTGCGGCGATCCAGTGGACGCGCCGCCCGATCGGGATCTGCTCCAGGAAGTCGAGGGTGGCCTCGCACTCGGCGGCCCAGGCCTCGCGCTCGGACAGGTCGACGCCCTCGATCATCGAGAGCACCACCGACGCCGGGTCGGTGGCCGCCGTCAGGCCGAGGTGCAGGGACTCGCCGCGCAGTGCGCGGTACAGCGCGGTGTGGTGACGCCGCGCGGCGTGCTTCTTGTCGTCCGGCTGGAACGCGTAGGGAACGGGAGACACGCGCCAGACCGCCCACACGGTCCCGGTGCGGGTCCACATGAGGCCGTCCGTCAGGGCCGAGATGTGGCTCAGCATGGGGGCTCAGTCCTCTCGCAGGGTGGTGGGTGCGGTGCGGTCGGTGTTCTTCGGCTTGCCGGCCAGCAGCTGGCCGACGCCGGTGAGGTCGGCGTTCCTGCGGTCCGCCGCCGCGGTCGCGGCGGCTGCCGCCCAGTCCGCCGGCGAGCGCCGGCCGGGTTGCGCGGCGGGTTGCGGGCCGGGTCGCGGGTCAGGTTGCCGTCCTGGTTGCGGTCCGGTCTGTGGCGCTGGACCCGGGTCGAGCCGGCGGCCCTCGAACGTCGCGTCCGCGGGACCGCGGCCGGTCAGCTCCGGCAGCAGCTCGGTCGGCACCGGCTGCACGACGACGGGTCGCGTCGTCCCGGCCGGAGTGGCGGGTCGCGGCGTCGGCCCGGTCAGCCGCTCGGCCTTGACCGCGGCGCCCGGCACCACGGCCATGACACGGTGCGTCATCAGGCGCGGCTTGGGCAGGGACACCTGTCCGCCCACGAGACGTCCCGGGCTCGAGGTCAGGTTCATCGCGTCCATGACGAACGCGACGGGGTTGCGCCCGGTGCTCGGGAGCTTGCCGGTCGCCCAGACGACCCCGACGACCACCCCGACGGCGACCACGATGTTCATGAAACCGCCGAGCTGCGCCCACAGGGGGGCGGTCTTCCACAGGGCGAACGCCACGACGGCGCCCGCTCCCACCTGGGTGATGGTGTACGGACCACCCCAGATGCGCCCGCCGCTGGGCAGCTTCCCCACGAGCATGGGGATGCGTCGGGCCTTCGTGTAGAACTTCGCGGTCTCGGTCACCGGACACCCTCCTCACCACATGCCGGGCGCACGAACGCACCCGTCCGACCAACCCTGTGCCTTGCCCCCGGCGCCATGCCCATGTTCCTGACCTGCTGCTCCCGCGCGCCCGTCAGAGAACGGTCTGCGTGTTCACGATCGCGGGAGCGGAGTCGAACTCGTCCCGGGCGAGCTCGGAGGTGACGTTGATGCCACCGTTCACGAGCCACAGGACGATCCCGCCCACGATCGCGGACATCAGGATGGCCGCGATCGACATCTTGGTCTTCACCGCGGTGATGACGACCATGAGGATGACGACCACGAAGGTCACGGACTCGATCGCGCTCTTGACCTCCTCGGACTTCACGGTGATGAGGTCGAGGAAGCCGTCGGCCATAACGATCTCGCTGATCATGGTTCTCTCCTTCGTTACTCCCCGGCGGTGCCGGGGTCGGTCGTGCCGGTTGGCGTCGTGTCGATACGGACAGCCGGCTCAACGCCGGCAACCTCCCAGCGGCCGTCCCGCGCGACGAGCGTGAGGACGTACTGGGCGGTCGTCTTGTTGCCGTCGAGCCGCGTGAGCTCGACGGTGGTCAGGGCGTGCGTGCCGTCGCCGTCGGCCGGGTTCTCCGTGACCTCGTGCGAGCCTTTGATGCCCGTCACGGCCACGGCCGTGTACGGGGCCGGGGTCACGGCCGAGACGGAGGTGCCGGGGCGCAGGTAGCGCGTGATCTCGCCGTCGCCCGCGACCATGGCCGCGAGGAACCCGGCGACGGACTGGCCCGCCGGCGACGTCGGGGAGATGGTCTCGGAGTAGCCGAGGTCCGGCGGGTCGGCGGCGGCCGCGGGACCGGGGACGGGCGACGGCAGCGCGAGGGCCGTGACCGCGAGGTCCGGGCCGGAGTACCTGGTGTCCGTGCGCTGCACCAGCACCGGCACCTGGAAGTAGCGGCGCACCCACACGAGGGGGACCTCGGCCTGCTCGCCCTTCGCCTGTGCGTCGGCGGGCGGAGGCGTCGAGCCCGGGGCGGGCTCTGCGACGTCGACGCCGACCGTCACGGACCAGACGTCGTTCTCCGCCTCCTCGACCTGTGCCACCGACGAGTCGCGGATGGTCAGGCCCTCCTGGGGGAGAGTGCCGACCGGGGCGTTCGTCAGCGAGGCGATGAGCTGCTGGTCGTTGCTGTCGGCCCGCAGCCAGGTCTCCACGAGCTCGACCGCGCGCTCGGTCGCGGCGGCGGACTGAGCGGTGCTCGCGGTGCCGGCGGCCGCGGCGACGGGGGCCGGCGCGGGCCGCAGCGCGGTCCACACCAGGGCCGCGGGACCGGCGAGCAGCGCCAGCGCGAGCAGCACCCCCCAGGCCTTGGTGGCCAGGGCGGGGCCGTTGGACCACTCCACGACAGCCGGGGGCGGGTCGTCGTCCGCACCTCCGCCGCCCGACGACGCGGGTGTCGCCGGCCGGTCGGGTCCGCCCGCCCACGGCGAGGCGGTACCGGTGGCGCCGTCGGCGGGGCCGGGCAGCTCGGCCGGCTTGGCGGCCTTCTTGCCCCGACGGCGCACGAGGAGCGAGCTCATCGCGTGTGCACCTCGTTCTGCAGGTCTGCGCGGATGCGCGCGCGGGCCTCGCGCGCGCTGCGCACGCGGGGGCTGTCGAGCGCCTCGGTCAGGCGGATCGTCGTGTCGTTCTCGCCGAGGGGGTCCTCGGCGAGCGATGCGATGAGGTCGCGCACCACGGGTGCCACCTCACCGCGTGCGGCGTGCACCTCGGCCGTGTCCCGGAGCATGGACCACGTGTGGTCGAAGGCCGAAGGACCGGGGTCCGCGGCCTGCAGGTCGGTACTGCCGAGGTCGGTGCTGCCGAGTCCGGCGCCGGGCGCCTGGTCGAGCTCGTCCTTGCTCATCTCGCCTCTCCCGTTGATCCGTCAGTTGCGTCTGGTGAGCACAAATGGCTGGTGAAGCGTTCGTGTGACATCGGTCGAGCAGGGGTTTTGGCCGAGTGTGACGCAGGTCACATGGGCCTGGAACGAGCGGGCAACAGTGGCGGGCAACACCCTCCCGGTGGACTCGGGGCAGACGGAGGGGGGAACCGCCATGCCTGCACGCACACCGGCGTCGGCATCAGGAACGCTGATGCGAGAGCTTGACCACGACTGGGCAGACCTGGTCCGTACGCGATCGTTCGCCACCGAGATCGACCGCTTCGTCGCACGGTTCCCCCGCCTCGCGGGGCTGCGACGGGGCGAGGCCGTGCGGCTCGCGCCCGACGAGGCGGACGAGGTGCTGTACGCGCTCATCGTGGAGCACGCGAGCGGCAGCTTCGCCGCGGGGCGAGCGGTGCTGCAGTGCATGCTGCCCGCGGTCCGCACCATCGTGCGCCGGTCGCGCCGGCACTACCCGGACGTGCAGGACCTCGAGCAGGAGGCCGCCGCCGCGATGTGGGACGCGATCACCCACTACGACCTCGAGCGCAGCAGCCGGGTCGCGATGCGCCTGCAGGGGCACACCCTGACGCGCGTCGTCGGCGACCGGGCCCCGCACGCACGGGGCGGCCGCGCGAGCCGCGGTCCCCAGGTGGCGGAGATCCCCACCGACACGGACACGCTGACCGTCCTCGAGCGGCCCACCGTGCCCGAGCCCGGTCCCGACGCGGTCTACTCGCTCGCGAGCCTGTCCCTGGGCCCGACGGGCGAGGTCCTGGACGTCATCGCGTGGGGGCTGGACAAGGACGTCCTCACGAGGGACGAGTCAGCACTTCTGGCGCGGCTCTACGCGCCGGACCCCGATCTCCCGGAGTACGCCGAGCTCGGCTCGGGTCGCGGGAACTATCAGCGGCGGGTGGCCCACGAGCTGGGCATCTCGCACGCAGCCTTGCGCCAGCGGGCGAGTCGCGCAGTGCGACGGCTGGCGGAAGCCGTTCAGTCCGGTGGTCTGTCTGGGGGACAACCGGGCGAACGGGATGGTGAGGGACGACGACGGCCGACGGGCTGAGCACTGGGGGGTGCGTGATGCCCTGAAGTCGTCCGAAGTTCGCCTCATCGCGAGAGGGTCCCACCGCCAGCGGGGCCCTCTCGTCCTGTCCGGGACCGAGCGGAGACCGATCGGCGGGCGCTCGTCGGCACGGCATCGTCAAGGCTGCCTCGACGATTCCTCCACGGCCGAGGCCGGGGGAAGCTCCGCCATCTCATGTCTGACCTGCAGAGTCAATGCCACAGCTGTGGTTTGGGCGTGCCAGCGAACGATTTGCTGAGGGTCACTCAATATTCAAGTCATCTCCACACTTTTGAAGTCTCCTTGACCTAGCGGGCATCCTGAACGCTGATTAGCGTTCAACCTGCCGGGTTCGCCCGTCTGGATGAGGATTACCTGCGGTGACACGCGTGTGACACCGCAGGAGGCCCTCGACAGCACGGGCGGGAGCACGGTGGAGACAGGCGCAGGCATGGGATCCTCGACGGGTTCCGCTCCGGGAAGACCCCTGGCGGACTCTGTCGATGGGCTCGGAGGAGACGGCACGGTGAGCAGTGGCACGAAGGTCGCGAACCAGGAGCAGCACGCCCGGTCCGCGACAAGACCCCAGCGACCCGCACCCCCCGGGCCGCTCAAACCCACGCGCGCCCGACGTCGGCCCGCCCTGATCGCCCTGGGTCTCGCGCTCGTGGCCCTGAGTGTGCTGGCGAGCCTCTACCTGGCCACCACGCTCGGCAAGACGTACCAGGTCCTGGCCGTCAACACGGACATCCCGCGCGGCACCGCGATCGCGGCGAGCGACATCGTGACCGCCGAGCTGCCCACGGGGCCGACCTCGCTCGAGGCTGTCTCGGCCGAGGACTTCAAGCTGGTCGAGGGCAAGATCGCGACGGCCGACCTCAAGCCGGGCCAGCTCCTGACGCCCGACAGCTTCACGGACGAGCTCGCACCCCCGTCCGGTCAGTCCATCGTGGGTATCGCACTGACGCCCAGCCAGATGCCGACCAGCCCGCTGCACGCCGGCGACTCCGTGCGCGTCGTGGAGACACCGGCCACCGGCGGCGAGCCGCCGGTGGAGGCGCCGTTCGCCATCTCCGCCACGGTGATCGGGGTTTCGACCGACGCCGCGCTCGGCGAGCAAAAGGTCGTCGACGTGCAGGTGGCGTCGGGCAACGCGGCGGCCCTCGCGGCCCGCGCCGCGACGGGCCGGGTTGCCATCGTCATCGACGCCGTCGGGGCCGGGTGATCCGGTGGCTCTCATCGCCCTGGCCAACGCGAAGGGTTCGCCGGGTACGACGACGGCGGCCCTCGTGCTGGCGCTCCAGTGGCCTCGCCCCGTGCTGCTCGTGGAGGCCGACCTCGCCGGGTCGTCGATCCTGGCCGGGTACTTCCGCGGCCAGCTCCCGCACGACCGTGGTCTGCAGCCGCTCGCGATCGCGCACTCCCACGGCGATCTCGAGGCAGCGTTCTGGGAGCAGACGATTCCTCTCGTTCGAAACGATCCGGACAAGAAGCTGCTCCCCGGCATCGTCAGCCCGCACACCGCACCCGCCGTCGCGAACCTCTGGGGGCCGCTGGCCAACCAGCTCGTGGCGCTGGAGCGCGGGGGCATCGACGTGCTGGTCGACCTCGGCCGGCTCGGCACGGGCGGTGCCGTGCGCGAGGACCGCGAGCCGATCGTCCGCCTCGCGGACCAGGTGCTGATCACCACCGGGTCCCGCCTGCCCGACATCGCAGTGACGCGCGAGCTCGTCAAGTCCCGCACGTCCGTCGTCGACGCCGCGGCGCGCGACCTCACCAACCTCACGGCGCTGACCATCGGGCCCGGCCGGCCGTACGACGCGAACGAGATCGCGCGGACGCTCGGCCTGGGCACCGTGGGCTCGCTCGCCTGGGACCCGGTGAACGCCGAGGTGCTGTCGGTGGGATCGCCCGCCGGACGGCGGTACTCGACGTCCCCGCTCGTCCGCTCCGCCGCTCCGGTGATCTCCCGCCTCCAGGACCGCACCGAGAAGCGGCGCGCCCGGTTCTCCACCGGGCCGCGCGAGGTCGGCCGGGGGACCGGCCCGAGGCGTCCGCCCGAGCAGTCCGGCACGAGCGCACGCTCCGCGTCGTGGAGCGTGCAGGGCGCCGGACCGTGGCAGGGCGACGGAAGGGGTGACGCGTGAGCACACCCGAGTTCCCCGACCTCTCCTCCCTGCCGATCTTCCACGACGCGGACGACCGGGCCCCGGCCCTCCCGCGTCGTGCCCCTGCCACCGATGCGGAGACCATGCCGGGCCGACGCCCTGCCGCCGTGCAGAACACCTGGACCCCGCCGGCCGTGGAGCCGGGCAACGGCAGGCCCCCCACCGTCGACCCCGGGGGTGCCGGCCCGGCTCGGTCCGCAGGAGGCGCGCCGCCGTCGTCCGGGAGCGGGACCTCGCCCTGGGTCGGGGTGGCCCGGACCGAGCGGGAGTACCACGGCCAGCCCGGCAACCCGCGGTTGCGCGACTCCGAGTTCTGGCGCCAGGTCAACAGCCTGCGCGGCGAGGTGTCCTCGCGGCTGACGACGGCGCTCGCGGCGCGCGAGCTGGACGAGGAGCAGCGCGAGGCCCTGGGTCAGGAGCTGATCCAGCAGGTCGTGCGTGACCACAACGACGCCCTGCTGTCGGGTGGTCAGCGCAACTGGACCACCGAGTACCAGGTCGAGGTGACGCGCGCGCTGTTCGACGCGCTGTTCCGCCTGGGCCGGCTGCAGCCGCTCATCGACACCCCCGACGTGGAGAACATCGAGATCACGGGCACCGCACCGGTGCTCATGCTGATGGGCGACGGGCGCCGCACGTACGCGGAGCCCATCGCGGACTCCGACGCCGAGCTCATCGACTTCCTGCAGTTCCTCGCGGCGCGCGACCCGGCGAACGAGCGGTCGTTCACCCGGGCCAACCCGTTCCTCAACCTGGACCTGCCCGGGCGCGTGCGGCTGGCCGCCGTCGGCTGGGTGGTCCCGTGGCCGCGCGTCACCATCCGCCTGCAGCGCCTGCAGTCGGTCGACCTCGAGCTGCTGCGCGAGAACCACACCATCGACGCCGTGCTGGTCGAGTTCCTCACGGCGGCGGTGCGCGCGCGCAAGTCGATCGTGGTGTCCGGCCAGGGCCAGGGCAGCGGCAAGACCACGCTGCTCCGCGCGCTCTGCGCCGGGCTCGACCCGTGGGAGTCCATCGCCACGATCGAGACCGACTACGAGCTCTACCTGCACCTCGAACCCGAGAAGCACAAGCGCGTGGTCGCGCTGCGCACGCGCGAGGGATCGGGCGAGATGAACACGTCGGGCCGCCGCGTCGGTGAGATCAACACGAACGTCAACGTGTACGAGTCCCTGCGGCACAACATCTCCCGCGTCATCGTCGGCGAGGTGCGCGGGCCCGAGATCGTGTCCATGTTCCAGGCCATGCAGATGGGTAACGGCTCGCTGTCCACGGTGCACGCCGACGGCGCCCGCGACGTCGTCGAACGCCTGGTCGGTATGGCCGTGCAGGACTCGACCCTGTCGGAGACGTACGCGTACCGGCAGGTCGCGCAGTCGATCGACCTGATCGTCTTCCTCCGGGTCGACTCCGAGGGGGACGGCCGGCGGGTCCGCTACGTCTCCGAGGTGATCGAGGTGACGCGTGGCGAGGCCGGCAACCCGGTGGCGATCACCGACGTGTTCGAGCCGGGGCCGGGCGGTCGCGCGGTGCCCAAGGTGACACCGTCGTTCCTCGCGGACCTGGAGGCCGAGGGCTTCGACGCGAGCCTCCTCAACTACCGCGACGGGCTCTGGGAGACGTCATGACCACCCTGATAGCGGTGCTGACGGGCCTCGGCCTGGGCCTGGGGGTGTGGTTCGTCGTCGTCGGCGCGCAGCGGTACGAGCCGACGCCGAGGCCGAAGCGCACCACCCCGCCCTTCCACGGGCTGCTCCGCCTGCTGGGCCTGACCAAGGGCGGGCCGCTCTACCCGCAGCGCAAGATCCTGGGCATCGGCGCGGCCGTGGGCCTGGTGGTCGGGATCGTCACCGGCTGGTGGTCGCTCGTGCTGATCGTGCCGGTGCTGATCGTGGGCCTGCCGTCGCTGTTCCGCACCACCACCCAGTCCAACGAGGTGGAGAAGCTGACCGACCTGACCGCCTGGGTGCGGTCGCTGATCGGCGTGCTGTCGGGCGGTGCCGTCGGGCTGGAACAGGGGATCGCCGCGACGCTGCACAGCGCCGCGCCGTCCGTGCGGCCGTCGCTCGCCCGCCTCGTGGCGCGCCTGGAGGCGCGCCAGCCCATCAAGCCTGCCCTGTACCGGTGGGCGGAGGAGATGGACGACTACTCGGCCGACATGATCGCGTCGGCCATGATCCTGGAGTCGGACAACCGGACCGGCGCGGTGGCGCCCGCGCTCCGGCAGCTCGCCGAGTCCCTGTCGGCGCAGGCCAAGGCGCGGCGCGAGATCGAGACCGAGCGTGCGACCGGCCGGGCGACGGTGCGCTGGGTGACCATCGTGACCCTCGTGGTGCTGGTCGCCACGGCGATGTCCGGGTACCTGAGCGGGTACGACTCGCCGCTGGGCCAGGTCGTGGCCGTGGTGCTGTTCTGCGCGTACGTGGTCTGCCTGCTGTGGATGCGCAAGATCAGCCTCGGCCAGCCGATCCCGCGGTTCCTGCCGCACGAGCGGGAGGTCTGACATGTGGCCCTGGGCAATCGGCAGCGGCCTGGTCGCGGGACTCGGCCTGTTCCTCGTGGTGCGGGAGCTCCTCCCGTCGACCCCACGGCTCCAGTCCGCGCTGGACCGGATGAGCGGCGACGACAAGGTCGAGCCCATCACGGTGTCCGACGGCACCGAGCTCACCGCGACCCAGCGGTACACGCAGGTGTTCGGGGCATGGGCGCAGCGCCGGCTGCCGCTCTCCCTGCTGGGGCGCGGCGGCCCGACCCGGGCCGACCTGGACCTGATCGGCAAGACCGCCACCGACCACTACGGCGAGAAGGCGCTCGGCACGGTGATCGTGCTGGTGGCGGTTCCCTTCCTCGGGCTCTGTGTCGGCCTGCTCAACCTCGGCATGCCGGTCTCGGTGCCGTTCGGCGCGGCGGTCGTGCTCGCGCTCGGTGCCTGGTTCCTGCCCGACCTCGACGCGAGGTCGAAGGCCAAGCGGGCCCGGCAGGAGTTCGCACGGGCCGTGTCGACCTACCTCGAGCTGCTCGCGATCGAGCGCGTCTCCGGGGCGGGCGCCACGCAGGCGACGTTCGCCGCGGCACAGGTCGCGCAGTCGTGGCCGTTCCGGCGGATCTCCGCGGCGCTCGAACGGAGCCGCTGGGAGGGGCAGGCGCCGTGGGTGGCGCTGCGCGAGCTGGGCGAGGAGGTCGAGGTGGACGCGCTGGGCGAGGTCGCCTCGATCGTGGAGCTCGCGGGTACCCAGGGCTCGGCGATCCACGACCAGCTGCAGTCCAAGGCGGCCGCGATGCGGGACGCGCAGCTCGACGTCGAGCAGCAGCTCGCGCACGACGCGACGGTCCGGATGACCGTCCCTGGGACACTTACCGTATTTGTGTACTTTTTGATGCTCATCTTTCCAATCGGGGTCACTATGTTTCAGACTGCACCCTGAGCCGGCTCGCCCCCGGTGGCGTCGCGGTGTCACACGAGCCGCTTCTTACCCATTTGTTGAAGTCGACATCACCCCAGGAGTCACCATGAACCAGCACCTGAGCCAGGGCCGGACGGCAGCGTCGCGAGTCGCCGCGCGGGCGTCGCTGCGCGCGGCAGCGGCGCGCGGTCGCGTCGACGCCCTCAACGCCCGCTTCGCCGAGCGCTCGGCGGAGCTCCGTCGTCGGCTCGCCGCGGGCCGTGCGGGCGAGCCCGACGACGCCGGCCTGGAGTCCATCGAGGTGGTCGTGCTGTCCGTCGTGGGTCTCGGTATCGCCATCGCGCTCGGTGCGGCGATCAAGGGCCTCGTCGACGAGTACATGTCGCAGCTCTAGGGATGTAACGGATGAACGAGCGCGGTGCCGCCTCCCTGCAGACCGTCCTGACCTACCCGATCGTGCTGATGCTGATCTTCGGGATGGTGCAGGGGGTGCTCTACTTCCACGCGCAGAACACGGCGCAGTCCGTGGCCAACGGGGCCGTGCAGGCCGCGCGCGTGGAGGGCGGCACCGTCGACTCGGGGTACGCGGAGGCCGCCTCGCGGCTCGCACGCGGCGGCGACGCGTTCGCCTCGGTCCGGGTGTCGGTGACGCGCGGTGAGGAGATGGCGACCGCGACGGTGATCGGGCTGGCGCCGTCGATCGTGCCGGGCTTCCGCGGGCTGCGGGTGGAGCAGTCGGCGACGGGGCCCGTGGAGCGGTTCACGTCGGCGGTGAACGGCTGATGAGCGGGTCGGGCGGGGGTGCCGACGAGCGTGGCAACGTGGCGATCAACACCGCCGTGATCTTTCCCGTGCTGCTGCTGATCGGGCTGCTTCTCATCATGGCGGGCCGGATCGTGCTGGCCGAGGGCGTGGTGCAGTCCGCGGCGAACGAGGCCGCGCGGGCGGCGTCGATCAGCCGGACGGCGGCGGTGGCCGGGGTGCAGGCGACGTCGACGGCGACGTCGACGCTGGTGAACTCAGGGGTGAGGTGCTCCTCGACGTCGGTCCGGCCGACCACGGACGCGTTCGACCTGCCGCTCGGGACGGTCGGCACCATCACGGTGCGGGTGGAGTGCGTGGTGCCGCTGCGCGACCTCGGGCTGCCGGGAGCGCCCGGTTCACGGACGATCAGTGCGACCGGGACGTCGGTGCTCGACGCCTACCGGGGGCGGTCATGACCAGGGGGGCTGGGCGCATGTGGGTGCGGCGTGGGCGGACGGCGGCGGCGCCGGCGAGAGCGCGGAGGGTGCGGGAGCGGGGCGAGATCAACATCCTCGCCGCCGGCATGGTGCCGGCGCTCATCATCGCGATCGGCCTCGTGGTCGACGGCGGCGGGCGGCTGCACGCCGAGGACGAGGCCGAGTACGCCGCGGACCAGGCGGCACGGGCCGCCGCACAGCAGATCCGGATCGACCGCGCACAGATGGGACTGCCCCCCGAGGTGGATCCCGCACGCGCGACACAGGCTGCCGCCGACACGCTCGGCGCGCTGGGAGTGCAGGGCGGGGTGACCGCCGTGAACGGCGCCACCGTCAGCGTGGGCACTCAGGTCACCTACAAGACGACGTTCCTGACGTTGATCGGAATCAGCTCGCTCAGTGTCGAGGCGGATGCCGAGGCGCGGGCGGTCCGCGGTATAGGACAGGAGGAATCCTGATGAGCACCTCGACAGCCCAGGGTCGTGCGGTGACCGGTGAGCCCGGCGGACCGCGGCGGGGTACCGGCGCGCGTGTGGCGAGAGGACTGGGCGCGGCGCTGCTCCTGTGCGCGCTCGTCGTCGGGATCCCGGTGGGTCTGTGGGTGCTCGGCGGGCCGATCTGGACCGGACCGGTCAGCGTGGGCCGGATCATCTCGATCCTGAGCAGCCCCGACGTGACCGGCTCGGTGCTGATCGGGCTGATCAAGATCGTCGGCTGGGTCGCCTGGCTGACGTTCGCGATCGCGGTGGTGATCGAGGTGGTCGCCGCGCTGCGCGGACACCGGTCGCCGCACGTCCGCGGGCTCGGCGCGCAGCAGCGCGCGGCCGCGGTGCTCGTGGGTGCGATCATCACGATGCTGGTCGCGGCACCATCCGTGTCGCCCGCCATGGCGGCGACGACGCCGGTCGAGGTCGCCGAGACCGGGACCGTGGTGACGGCGCCGGTCTCGTCGGAGGCTGTTCTCCCGACGGACGTCTCGATGGGTGCGACGGAGAAGAAGGCCGGCGCGGACGAGACGCCGGCGCCCACCTACACCGTCCAGCCCGGCGACTCGCTGTGGCGGATCGCCGAGCAGACCCTGGGCGACGGCGCGCGGTTCAAGCAGATCGCCGACCTGAACTACGGCGTGCCGCAGGCCGACGGCAACGCGCTCGACGCCGGCAACTGGATCGAGCCGGGCTGGGTGCTGCGGCTGCCGGCGGAGGCTGCCGGGGGCGCCGACGTCGTCCTGACCGGCGCGACCGGTACGGACGGCGACGAACCCGTCGGGATCGGTCCCTCGAAGGCCGGCGCGGACGACGGGGACACCGTCGACGTGACCCACTCCGGGAAGGCCGCGGCCGAGGTGGTCGTGGAGCCGGGCGACACCCTGTGGGGGATCGCCGAGGAGGAGCTCGGCGACGGCACCAAGTACCCGGAGGTCTTCGAGGCGTCGCGCGCCACGGACCAGCCGGGCGGGGAGCGGCTCACCGACCCCGACCTCATCTACCCGGGCTGGACCGTGACCGTTCCGGGCGCGGGCGAGGCCGAGGCGGCCGAAGGCACGCGGGGCGACGACGCCGCGCAGCCCACGCCGGACGACACCGACGAGTCGGCGTCCGAGGGGGAGTCCGCGGACGCGGGCGCGGAGCAGCCGGGTGGATCGGACGCCGGGGCGGACGCCGCGGGCTCGGATGCCGCGGGCTCGGATGCCGCGACGCCGGGCGAGACCGGGTCCGCACCGGAGGCCGAGGGCTCGGGCGAGGAAGCCCCGGCCGATGGTGCGCAGGCCGACGGCGGAGTGTCGGACGCGGTCGGAGCCACGAGGATCGGCCAGCGCGCCGACGCGAAGGAGCCCGCCCCCGAGCCGCCGGCGCCGTCCACCGAGGTGACGCCCGAGGGTTCGGTCGAGGTCGAGCCCGAGGACATCGAGGAGCCGGGCGGCGCGGGGAACGACGTCGTGCAGGACGAGCAGACGCCGTCGGACGAGCGGCCTGCCGGCGAGCAGCCGGCAGGTGAGCAGCCGGCCGGTGAGGCCCCGGCCGCCGACGAGCCGAACCGCGCCGGGCAGAACGCCGCCCCGAGGTCGCCGGCCGACGCGGCTGACGGCGAGCGGCGGGACGACGCGGGCCGTGACGGTGCCGACAAGCCCGACCCCGCCGACGTCGCGACCGGCACGGCCGGTATCGGCGGCCGGGACGCCGCGACGGACGGCGCCGGGAAGGGCGACTCCGGCACCGAGGGTGACAAGCCCGAACCGAAGCCCGAGCAGACGGCCGAGGGCAACCTCGTCCCGCAGGCCCCGCCCGCACCGCAGGAGACCGAGGGCCCCCAGTACGACGAGGTCACGCCCGAGGACCTCGAGAACGATCCGAACCTCGAACCGGACCAGTCGGCGCCGCAGGGCCGCTCGCTCGACGAGTCGATCCCCGGCAGCGGGCTGATCGCCGACGAGCTCCTCCCGCAGGACCAGGGCGACGAGCCGGCCACCGACGACCCGGCCGGCAACGGCTCGGCCGCCGACGAGCCGGCCGCGGAGCAGACGTCTTCGGAGGGCGGTACGACCTGGGGCAGCGACCCGGCGTCGGACGACGAGCCGGCGGCCGGCAACGCGCTGGAGGGCGTGATCGAGGAGCCCGCCCAGATCGTCCCCGAAGACGAGGTGGAGCCGACCTCCGTCGGGGGTTCGGGCATCGACGCGCCCCGCGGCGCGGACGACGTGCTGCCCGAGGACATCGCGAGCGACGAGCCGGTCGCGGGGGAGTCCGTTCCCGAGGTCGCCGTCGAGTCGTCCCCGCCCGTGGAGGCGGCGGCACCGGCCGAGGCCGGCGGCCCCGCGGAGCTCGACACCCCGGACGCCCAGCCCGGTGCCGCGGCGGCCGGGACGACGACGGCCTCCGCCGCGGCCACCACCGCTGCCGCGAGCGACCGGTCGCTCCTCGACTCGGCGACCGACGTGGCCTCCGACCTCATGGAGGACATCGACGAGTCGGTGGGTGTGCGCACCGCGACCGGCGTCGGCGGCCTGCTCGCAGCGGGCCTGCTCGCCCTGGTCGCCGTGAAGCGGCGGCGGGCGCGCAAGGGTCGCGAACCCGGCGAGACCGTCGTCGTACCGGGCCCGGAGACGCCGGCGGGGGCGCTGGAGCGCGACCTGCACGGCGTCGAGGACCCCTTCGGGCGCGACCAGGTGGACCGCGCGCTGCGCAGCCTCGCGCTGTGGCACCGCGAGCGTGGCCTGCCGTTGCCCGGGGTGCGCATCGCGCGGCTGAAGAGCGGCGAGTTCGTCGAGCTCTACCTCGACCGCGCCTCCGACCTGCCCGAACCCTGGGCCAGCACGACCGACAAGTTCATCTGGCAGCTCGCCGCGGGCGACGCCGACGCGGCGGCGCAGGTCGGTTCTGCCGGGCCCACCGCGACCGAGGACGGGGAGGCGCCTTACCCGGCTCTCGTCACCGTCGGTCACGACGACGAGGACGCGCACCTGATGCTCGACCTCGAGAACCTCGCGTGCCTTGACATCCGCGGCACGGACGCCGCTGCCCAGGCCACGCTCGCGGCGCTCGCGGTCGAGCTGGCCACGAGCCTCTGGGCGGACGACCTGCAGGTCACCGTCGTGGGAACGCTCGGCGACCTGCCGGGTGTGGTCGACACGGGCCGGGTCCGGCACGTCTCGGGCCTCGCGGAGATCGTGCGCGAGCTCGAGGCGCGCGCCGCCGACGTCGACCGTACGCTGGCGCAGGTCGGAGCGACCTCCGTGGCCGAAGCGCGCGGCCGGGGGCTGGCGACCGATGCCTGGACGCCGGAGATCCTGCTCGTCGGCGAGCGGCTCGGCCTGACCGATCGCGCCAGGCTGGAGAGCCTCGTCGAGCGCGTGCCGAGCGTCGGGATCGCGGCCGTGACGTCCAGCGCGGAGGTGGGGGACTGGGTGCTCGACCTGACCGGCGACCTGACCAACGGCGACACCACCCGCGGCATCCTCATGCCGGCCTACATCGCGGTGCGTCCGCAACAGCTGGACGCCGAGACCTATGCCCAGGCCCTGGCCCTGCTGGCCGAGCCCGAGACCGCGCCCGGCCCCGAGTGGAGCCGTTCGATCGACCGCACCGAACCAACGCTCGAGGAGATCCCTGTGGAAGCTGTCCGCGCTGGTGCCGCGGATTCGGACGTCGCGGTCGGCGAGGCGACGGCGCTCGCGCCGTCGGGCTACGGGGCGGGGACGGCTGCCGGCCCGGCGGCCCCGGCGACCCACGGCAGGCTGCCCGAGAGCTTCTCGCCGTGGGCGCGGGCCGCGGTCAGCGTGGCGACGCCGCCGCTGGGCACGCCTGTGGTCGGGACGGGCGGACCGGCCGAGGCCGCAGGTCCGGCCGAGCCGGCTCCGGAGCCGCTCGTGGTCGAGCCGCCGATCGTGCGGGTGCTGGGGAACGTCGAGCTCGCCGGGACGACGGGTGTGGAGCTGCCCTCCACGCACCAGCGGCAGGCGACCGAGCTGATTGCGTTCCTGGCGTTCAACCCGGGGTCGCGTGGTTCGGACATCTCCAAGGCACTGTGGCCCTCACGCGAGCCGAACCTGGCGACCCGGCGTTCCGCCGTGTCGCGCGCGCGGCGCTGGCTGGGCACCGATCCGAACGGCTTCGAGTACCTGCCGCGCTACTGGTCCGCGGACGACGGCGGTCAGGCCGACGTCGAGTCCGCCGGCTACCGGCTGCGCGGGGTCGCCACGGATTGGCACAAGTTCTGCGACCTCGTGGGCCCGGACCTCACCCAGACTCCGACGTCGGACCTGCTCGCCGCGCTGGACATGGTGCGGGGCAAGCCGTTCGAGGGCGTGCCGCTGCGCAAGTACGCGTGGGCCGAGCAGCTGATGCACACGATCTCGTCGGGCGTGGTGGACGTGTCCCACGAGGTGGCCCGTCGCGCGCTCCTGGAGGGCGACGTGGCGACCGCGCGGCACGCGTCCCAGGTGGGGCGGCTCGCCGACCCCGTGGACGAGCGGTCGTGGCGCAACGGGATCCGCGCGGAGATCGCGTCCGGCCGGCGGGACGCGGTGGGCCGGCTCGTGGACCGGCTGCGTGATCACCTGGAGCAGCTCGCCATGGAGCCCGAGCCGGACACCGAGGAGCTGCTGGCGCAGGTGGACGAGCAGGAGCGGCGGCGGGAGCGCACCGGGGGCTGACGTCGGGCCCGCCGAGAGCGTTACCGCGGGGGCGGTGTTACGGACAGCAGACAACGTCTGCTGTCCGTAACTCTTTGCGCTCAGTCGAACCCGCCCGGGCCAGGGATCGGCGCGAGGTCGATGGCGAAGCTCCCGGCGTCCTCACCGGTGAGCCGCGCGAGCAGGGTGCGGAGGGCGGCCTCGGCGTCGTCCAGGAAGACCGCGTGGCTGACGGCGCCAGGGACGCCGACCGCGCGCAGCGTCCAGCGTCGCTCGTCGCGGTACGCGACCACGGTGTACCTGTTCATTCCGGGCTCGCCGGCCGTGGCGCGGTGGTGCCGACGTGATGAGATGTCATGACGGCAAGCCTGTAGAGGAACTTTGCGATCCGCTACTTGAAACTCATATTGACCACCTTTTAGCGGTGATACCGACATATATGTCGGATACGAAGCACCCTTCCTCCGGGCGAGGATGCGCCCCGTCCCCAAGGTTTTCCACAGGGCCCACTTTCCGGATCCCGGGGGCCCGGCTAGCGTCATTCCCGGTCGTTGCGGATACGCAACGGCGTGGCCGAGGGGGCGGGGTGCGGGGATGAGCGGCATGGTGATGCGCGCGGTCGGGCTGATCGTGACGGCCGGCTTGGCGCTGACGGCGTGCACGGGCTCGCCGCGGGATCCTGACGTCTCCGCGTCCCCCACGGGTGTTCCGACGCCCGCGGCCAGTGCGAGCCCGTCCCCGTCGTCGCCGGCCAAGCCGGAGCGTCCCGAGGCGATGAAGCGCACGGACGCGAAGGGGGCGGCGGCTGCGGCGGAGTACTTCATCGAGCTCTACCCGTACGTGATGGCCACGGGGGACACGGAGGAGTTCGAGGCGATGTCGCACCGGGCGTGCGGGTTCTGCGGCGATGCGCTTGAGCAGGCAAAGAGCATCCAAGCGCGCCACGAGACCTGGACTGGTGGAGAGATTCATAGCATTCTGCTCGAAACCTACGAGCGGGACGCGGTCACGGGAATCTTTCCGCTCGATCTTGAGGTAGAACAAGCGGCGGCTCAGATTGCAGACTCTGAAGGCGTCACAGTCTTCGAGGGCGCGGATGAGCATTCCACGTACCGGGTAGAGGTTGGTCGCCAGGACAGTGCTTGGGTAATTGTTGAGATCGCGCCGGGACCCGCTCAATGAGCGGCTCGCCGATTCGCGTCGGCGCAGTAGCAGGCCTGGTGTTGCTCACCGTTGCCAATGCAACGCTTAGTGCCTTCGCGGACGACGGATACGAGCAGTTCGGCGGAACTGCGCGGGGGCAGACGATCTCAATCGAGGCTGAGCGCAGATCCGCGCCGCCATATGCGAGCGGCCCTCGCTTAGGGGCGAACGATGTCGGGGCTGTGGCGCCGCCGGTGCGTCAATGGCGCGTTACTCCCGCACTGTGCTTCCTGCGTGATCTCGGTGGGGCCACGGTGCTCGCCGAGTCCTGCGACGAGGGTCACCAGCTCGCCTACGAGGGCATCGAGTGCGAGGACGACGAGCAGGCAGTCGGTGCCTTGTTCGAGCAGCGTCAGGTGTCGGGCGAGTGGTCGGACGCCGCACTGGTCGAGGACGAGTCCTGCCTGGCCGAGCGGCGTCGTCAGGTCGACATCCCCGCCGCCGCGGCACGGGCGTTCCAGGAGATGCAGATCGCGCCGTCGGAGGTGAACGTGCAGCCGCCGGACGGCTGGACGCTGGTCAACGCCGACACCATCGCGTTCACCGATCGGGAACCCCGTACGGTCAGCACCGAACTGTTCGGCATCCCGGTGGATATCCGCGCGGTCCCGAGCAACTACTCCTGGGACTTCGGCGACGGCACTGCTCCGCTGAGCACCACCGACCCGGGCGCCCCGTACCCCGCCCACACCATCGCGCACGCCTACGCGAAGCAGGGCACGGCGACCATCTCGCTCACCACCACCTGGAGCGGTCAGTTCCGCCTGGCCGGCGAGCCCACCTGGCGCGACGTGCCGGGAGAGGCGACCACGGCGTCGTCGTCGGGCAGCCTGGAGATCCTGGAGGCGAGAGCACGACTGGTGGAGGACCTGTACGCCGGCTGACGCCGGCCCCTCCGGATGGCTCGGGGACCGTGCGTTCGGTGCTCACGAGACCGCGTGCTTGGCGGTCGTGTTGTCGAGGCAGCGGTCGACCAGTGCGGTGAGCTCGAGCGGCAGCGGCAGATCCACCTGTTCCGCGTGCGACAGATCGTCGTACAGGGCGACGGCAACTGGGCCGGCCATCTGGTCGGCCGGTGCGTCGGTGCAGAGCAAGATCCCGACCGTTGGGCTGTGGGTCTCGGGGATGCGTACGAGGTCGTCCACGAGCGACACCGTGTACCGGGTGCGGGCGATCAGGGCCGTATTGAAGCGACCGACGTGGACCTGGATCGCGATGTACCGCAGCTGGGTCACGTGGAAGAGCAGCAGGTCGACGGTGTAGTCGCGCTCGTCCTCCATCAGCTCCATGTGCCGGTCCACCAGGCACATGTGGCGGGAGGGCACGGCAAGCAGGTCCTCCAGATGGTCGACGACGATGCCGGTGAAGATGCGGCGGATCGACTCGGTGATCTCGTCGATGACGTCCTCGAACCCCTCGGGCCCGGAGTCGGTGCGTCGGAACATGTTCATCGCTCACCGGTCCGGTGGACGGGCTCGGATGGGGCTGTCAGAAGGTTCATGGTCCAAGCCTGTAGAGGGATTACAACATTCGCCACCCGAGTTGCATATACGCAACGAATCGGCATGAGTGACCCTTCCGCCGAGGTTGAGGCATGGCAAGTCTGTGGCTCGTGCTTGCCCTGTGTTGGCGAGATGTTGTGAATTATCACGGAGGCGCCTTGCCGGGAAGACGGATGTAGCGCACCCTTGTTCCGGCCGTGTTCACTGAGTTGTGCCCGAAGTTGAGGGAGTCGCCGATGGTCTCGTCCGCCATCACGCCCAAGCGCACCATCGCCGTCCTCATCGGGGTCGCAGTCATTGCGGTGGCGGCGTTCGCAGTCGTGCGGTCGGGAGTGTTCGAGCCGGAGACGGTCCAGGGTGCGATCCCCGGGCCGGGATCATCGTCCCCCTCGGCGTCGGCTTCCGCGAGTCCTTCCGCGACGCCGGCCCCGGAGCCGTCCGCGTCTCCGACGACGCCGGAGCAGATCAAGGCCAAGAACATCGCGGACGCGAAGGCGCGGCTGACGGAGTACTACGAGACGACGGCCCAGGTGGCGAACAACGGGTACAAGGACTGGGACACGACTTTAGACAGTTTCTATGGGAATCCCCGAATCTGGTCGTCGATTGGTGGCGTCTATTCAGGACTTGAGGCAGGCGGTCAATACACCACAGGTGAAGCGGGCGTCGAACGAGTGGAGGTCACAAAGTACACGGCCGACGATGCAGGATTCGAGTCGGTGGAGTTGAGGGCGTGCGTTGATTTTAGAGACGTGGCCAATTTCTCCGCTGACGGAACCGAACTTGAGCGTGAAAAAGGTGCGCCGACCCGCTACATGTTCGACTATCTCATGCGCCATCAAGGGCCGGCGAGCGTGTGGACAGTCAATGAGCAAACCCCGCACCCGGAACAGGCATGCTGATGCGAATAGTCGCTCGATACTTTTCGGCTCTGGGAGTGCTGTCTCTCGCTCTGATGTTGTTTACTCCTGCCGCCGCGGCCGACGAGAACTGTGAGCCCATCGTCAATCCGGACGGAACCTTCACACTCCCATGTGAGGAGGAGGGGGGCGCTGGGGGAGGTGATGAAGGCGGCGGTGGTGATGATAGCGGCGGAAATCCCCGGGAGTGCCATTACGGCGCTCAGAATATTCCGTGTAGTGGCCCGTATGGGGCCTGGGACGGTCGGTGTTATGTGCGTGTCGCGAGTCCTCAGCCCGAGCGGGGGTCTGGTGCGTGGGAAGGCAATGATGATGGGTATATCCTTGAGTGCACTCCCTATGCTTGCGCACAGGCAGGCGGTGACTTGACCGATTGCCCGGGCCACTCTTTCTATTGGTCGCCAGATGCGCCCGCACCAGTCGGCCCGTCAGCCGAGGAACTCGCGCGACGGGCTGTCGCAACGATGCAACTCGCGATGGGCCAGATCGGCTCCACCCCACCGGCATCCATCCAGGACGGGAGCTCGGTCGGCGCTGTAGGCCTGCCCATCTGGTTGTGGATAGCCAATCGCGCAGAAAATACGATTGGCCCGATCACGCGGACCGCGAGCGACGGTGGCCTGACCGTCAGCGCGACCGGGACGTTGAATCGAGTCGAGTGGACGCTCACAGATGCGAACGGAACCACCATTGGTGCCATTGCTTGTGACGGTGCCAACGCAGCTGGGACGCCATATGACGGTCGGAACAGCGCAGAGCCGTCACCCACCTGTGGATTCGGGGCCGATCTGAACAGCACTCCCGGCAGCCTGACGCTCACGGGAACCGCGTACTGGTCGGTCCAGTGGCAGGGTGGGAACCAGTCCGGACAGATAGACGTGCCTCCACAGAGCAACACCACGCAGATCCGGATCGGCGAGCTCCAGGCGATCCTCCGGAACTGAGGCACCAACGTTCCGAAACTATGCGCCGCCCACCGTAGGGGGGGCGCATAGTTTACCCCACCATCCCCACTATTGCCCTCTGATCTGGCCTTTGCCGCCGATACAGTCCTCGTGAAGCCGCCCTACGACCTGAGCCAGCGGCCCAGTGGAGGACACACACCCATGGTTTCTGCCGAGGCTCTCGCGCGCCCGTTCGGCCGTGGCGCGACCGTCTGGATGGCATCCCTGGCGGCGGCGACGTTGCTCGCGGTGGGCCTGGTGCCCACACACCAGGCAGCTGCTGCACATACGTCGACGGCGTCGCACCGAAGTTCACCACGGTCGAGATGTCCACGCGTTGGCTCGCACCGATCCCGAGCGGGCTGCTCAAGTGGACCCCCCAACTCACGTACGCGGCGTCGGACGACCAGACCGTAGCTGCCTACCAGGTTCAGGAGCGGACGGCGGGCATGTTCGGCCGGCTGCCGTCCACGCCGTCGACCTACCCGTGGAAGACGGCCCGGAGCATGGAGAACTTCCTCGACCCAGGCGATCAGGCGTGCGCGGGGGTGCGAGCCAAGGACACCGTAGGGAACGTGAGCGCCTGGTCACCTTGGCGGTGCGTCAACGCGCCCTTCATGAACGGGACGGGCCACATCGATGGCGCCAACAACGGAATCTGGGAATTTACCGTCTACGACAGGGGGCCGGCGTCGACCACGAGGAATGTCGCCGTGCGCTCCGTGCGGGTGAAGGTGCAGACCGGGCCCGGCTACGGGTCGATGAAGGTGTACGCGGGGACGGAGTACCTGGGCACGATCAACGCGCACTCGGCGACGAGCGGTACGAAGTGGACGACGCTCACCACGTCGTCGGCCACGGTGAAGGCCGTGAAGGTGCGGTTCGTCGCCACAAGTTCGAAGGACGTGCACGTCAAGACGCTCTACTTCGTACGCTGAGGATCCGACGAACGCCGCGACCAGGCATCCTCCATGTGGGATGCCCGGTCGTCGCGTGGAGTCCAGGATGGACTCCATGGCATCCACCACCTCCGTCCTCCGCGGCATCGGCCAGGTAGCTCTCGGCGCTGCTCTCCTCACGGCCGGCATCGCTCACCTGACCACGGCCCGCAAGGAGTTCCAGGCCCAGGTACCCAGCTGGTTCCCGGCCGACCCCGACACCGTCGTGGTCGGGTCCGGCATCGTCGAGATCGGCCTTGGCACCGCCCTGGTGGCTACCTGGAAGCAGCCGGCCCGACGGCGGCTGGGAGCGCTGGCCGCCGCGTTCTTCGTCGCGGTCTTCCCCGGGAACGTGGCGCAGTACGCCGGGCGTCGGGACGGTTTCGGGCTGAACACCGACCGCAAGCGCGCGCTGCGGCTCCTCGGTCAGCCGGTGCTCGTCGCGTGGGCGCTCGCGTCGACCCGGAACCGTTCCACCAAGACCGCGAGCTGACCTCGGGCGTCAGACGCCCTGGAGCATTCCCACCTTGCTCGCGTAGTCGACCAGCTCGAACGTCGAGCCCGTCACCAGGGTCGCGCCGGCTGCCCGCGCCGCCTCCGCGACCGGTTCGACGTTCCCGTAGAGAACGAACGGCAGGTGAGCGTCCGCCGCGCGGACCTTGGCGAGAAGGCGGAGTCCGGCGTCAGACACGTCGACGCCGGACTCGTGCCGGCCCATGTCCGAGATCACCATGCCGTACCGGCGACCGGCGAGGAGACGCATCGCTTCAGCCGTCGAGCGCGCGGTGTCGACCTCGGCGCCATCGCGCCGCCATGATTCCGCGACCATCGCATTGTTCTCGGGGTGGTCGTCGACCCAGAGGATCGGGAGGTTAACGGGGACCGAGACCTGTCGCTCCTGCTCCTGCGACGTCCAGGCGGTCTCGTCGGAGCGCGGTGTCGCGGCCTGGAACTGCTCGATGGTCTCGGCCTCGGGGTTCGGCAGGACGCCGTCCAGCTGCCGCTTCAGCAGCGCCACCTCGTGCTGCAGATCGGTGATCATGTCCGACTGCTGGTCCGTCGCCTGCTTGAGGTTGAGCCGCTGTCCGCCGATCTCCAGCGTGACGTCGTCGGAGTTGCGCAGCTTCGACAGGAGCTGCCGGCCGAACACCAGCAGCACGACGATGACGAGCAGGGGCCACAGGAGGCTGGCGACAGCCCCGATCAGGTCGGCAACGGGAGTCACGGGGGCAAACGTACCGGCCGGGGACCGCCGGGCAGGACCGCTCGACGAGCAGCAGGGTCTCAGCCCTCCAGCAGCCCGCGGATGTCCTCCGCCCCCAGCGCGCCGGCGAACGCGCCCGCGTCGTCGCTCAGCACCGCGTCGAACAGCCGGGCCTTGCGCTCCTTGAGCGCCATCACCTTGTCCTCGATCGTGTTCTCGGAGACCAGCCGGAACACCATCACGTTCTGCGTCTGCCCGATGCGGTGCGTCCGGTCGATCGCCTGCGCCTCCGTGGCCGGGTTCCACCACGGATCGAGGAGGTAGACGTAGTCCGCCTCCGTCAGGTTCAGCCCGAACCCGCCGGCCTTGAGGCTGATCAGGAAGACCGGCGCCGACCCGTCCTTGAACCGGCCGATCACCTCCGGCCTCCGCCGGGTGGACCCGTCCAGGTACTCGTACGGGATCCCCAGCTCCTGGCACACCTCGGCCGCCTTGGTCAGGAACGACGTGAACTGGGAGAACACGAGCGCGCGGTGCCCCTCCGCCGCGACCTCCGCCAGCTGCTCGGCGAGCAGGTCCAGCTTGGCCGACCCGACACCCTCGTACTCCGGGTCCACCAGCGAGGCGTCCAACGCCAGCCGCCGCAGGGTCGTCAGCGCGCGGAACACCGCCACGCGATTCTCGTCGAAGCTGTCCAGCAGACCCAGCAGGCGGGACCGCTCGCGCTGCAGGTGGGTGTCGTAGATCCGGCGGTGCCGGGGATCGAGGGTGACCCGGAGCACCTGCTCCTGCCGTTCAGGCAGCTCGGGCGCCACCTGGCTCTTGGTCCGGCGCAGCATGAGCGGCTTGATCCGACGGCGGAGCCGGTTCAGCAGCGGCCTCGAGTCGCCCTCGCCCGCGACCGGTTTGACGTAGTCCTCCCGGAACTTCATCGCCGAGCCGTACAGCCCCGGCGCGACGATCGCGAGCATCGCCCAGAGCTCCATGAGGTTGTTCTCCATGGGCGTGCCGGTGATGGCCAGCTTGAACGGCGTCCGCAGCCGGCGCGCCGACTCGTTGGCGCGCGTCTGGTGGTTCTTCGCGAACTGCGCCTCGTCGAGGATCAGGCCGCTCCACCCGACCTCGGCGAACGCGTCGAAGTCCAGCCGGAAGATCGCGTACGACGTCACGACGACGTCCGCCCCCGCGGCGACGTCCGCCACCGACGTGCCGGCCTTCCGCGCGGTCGTCGGGAGCGTCACCACCTTGAGGTCCGGCGTGAATCGCGCGGCCTCGGCGGCCCAGTTGCTCACCACCGACGCCGGCGCGACCACGAGGAACGGCGGCCGGGCACCCTCCTGGCGGGCCTGGGCGACGAAGGCGAGGGTCTGGATGGTCTTGCCCAGGCCCATGTCGTCGGCGAGGATCCCGCCCAGCCCGTGCCGCCACAGGAAGGTGAGCCACTCGAACCCGTGCTGCTGGTACGGCCGCAGCTCGGCCTTCAGCCCGACGGGCGGCGGCAGGGGCTCCGGCCCGTCGACGCCGTCGGCGGTCAGCGCGACCAGGTCGCTCACCGAGCGCCGCCACCGGTCGGACTGCTCGACGAAGTCGGCGACGTCCTCCAGCTCGGCCCACAGACCGGCGTTGAACCGGCTGATCCGCAGCTTGCCGGGCTGGTCGGAGAGCCGCTGTGCCTCCTCGATCAGGGCCCGGAGCTGCGCGAACACCGGCAGGTCGGTACGCAGCCAGGTGCCGTCGGTCAGCATGAACCGCTTCTGGTTGCGGGCCAGGGCGTCGAACAGCGACCCGAACGGGATATCGCGCCCGTTGACCGTGACAGTGACGCCCAGCTCGAACCAGTCCATGTCGCCGCTGTCGGTGGCCCGCATGCTGACGACGGGCGTGGCCTCCAGGCCGCGGTACTCGGGCAGCTCGTCGCTCTCAACCCGGACGTCCGGCAGGGTCCGGAGCACGGGCAGCACCATGGTGGCGAAGTCCATCGCCCGCAGCCCGCGGAACACCTCGGGCGCCACCCGGAAGTGGCCGAAGCCGGGCACCTCGCGCACCGCGGCCACGGCCCGGCCGAGGGTCGCGGCCTCCGCCGCGAGATCGCGCAGGTCGGAGCCCGGCTCCAGCGCCGTCGTCAGCGGGTACTCCTTGTCCGACGGCGGATAGGCCCACCGCCACGCCACCCGGACCTCCGCCGCCGAGACCGCCTCGACGGACACGACGAGCTCCGGGCGGGGGAGCTCCGGCAGCTCGACACCCGCGTCCGCCCGGACCCTAACCTCACGGCGCAGGAGCGGCAGGTAGTCCGCGAGGAACTCGTCGACCGCGTCGGCCGGGATCGCGACGTCGGCCAGGTGCACCGCGGCGCGCTCCTGGTCGGTGAGCGGCGCCGCCGTCGGGCCCAGGGTGATGGTGCGTCCCGAGGAGGACTCCTCCACCGCGAACAGGCCGTGGTGGCCGAGCGGACCGACCGCTGCCGTGCCCGTGACCACGCCGTCGAAGGCGACGGTGCGCTCGAGGCGTGCGCCGCCGCCGGGCAGGGAGAGGTCCAGCGCGACGGACGCCTCGTGGGCCAGGCGCACCGACTCCCGCCTCGACTTGCCGACGAGCTCGATCCCGAGCTCTGCGGCGTCGGCGAGGTGGTGCCAGAACGGGCGGGGCAGCACGTCGTCCAGGCTGATCCAGTCGCCCGTGCTGAGGTACCCGTAGCCGCGCGGGCTCGTGGCGCGGAGGGCGTCGAGCGTGGTGAACCACTCGCGGACGGCGGGGTCGACGCCGCGGAGGAAACCGTTGCGGATGTAGCTCCACGAGGCGTTGCCGCCGACCCACGCTCCCCGGTCGTTGCGCTGCACCGGCCGCATCGACAGGGACAGGGTGTGTGCGGCGGCGGAACCGTCGATCCGGAGCTGCAGCGCCAGCGTGGTCTCCGCGTCGGTCGCCGAAGAACCTGCTGGTACCACCACCGGGGCCGCCGGCACGAGCTGCTGCACGATGGCCTTCCATTCCGGGACCTGCGGGGCCCGGCTCAGCGACGAGGCGGGCCGGACCATCGAGGCCAGACCGTCCGTCCCGGACTCGAGGAGCGTCGCCGCCACGTGCTTGCAGGCGGACCGGACCGGGCAGGTGCAGTCCGAGCCGACGACGACAGGCGGACCGGGCGGGTCTGCCTTGAACTCGACGGAGCACGAGTACGTGCTGCGGCCGCTGCCGCGCACCCACGAGATGAGCAGCAGGTCGTCCGGCAGCCACTCCCACGAGATGACCCGGCCCTGCTGCTGGTAGTCCTCGCCACGCTGGAACGCGCCGCTGCCCACCAGCAGCCTGATGGCCGCGGGGAGGATGCGCGGGGCGGGGATCGGCGTGGGCACCCGTCCATGGTTCCACGGCGCACGGACCGCCAGGCCGAGTTATCCACAGCGTGCCGCACATCACGGAGTGTCAGTGGTCTCTGGGAAGGTGTCCGCATGAACCCCTTGCCCGACGCCGGCCGACGGCCCGCCGCGCTCAGCATCCTCGCGCTCACCGTCGCGGCGTGGACGGCCGTGCCGCTGCGCCTGGCGCTGCCCGGCACCGAGCTCGACCTCGGGTTCACCCTGAACAACACGGTCTTCGTCGTGGAGAACGCGGCGACGGCCGGGACGGTCCTGCTGGCGCTGGGATCGGCGGCGCTCCGGGCCCGGCGGCTCCTGGTCGGAGCCGTGGTCGTGGTCGGTGCGCACCTGCTGTTCCAGATGGGCACGGCGGTGGTGCAGCTCGTGCTCGGCGCCCGGCCCGACCTGATCCTGGGCACCCTGGCCGAGATCTTCGTGCTGCTCGTGGTGGCGACGGGGGCGCTGCTCGCCCTGCTCCTGCGCGACCCGGGGACGGCTCGCCGGGCCGGCGTGGTCGTCGTCCTGGTCGGGGCCGTCATCCACACCCTGTGGACGAGCGTGCTGCTCCCAGTCGTCTCGGTGGTTTCCTACGGGAGCCTGCTGCCGGGGATGGTCGGTTCGCTGCTCCTGGGCGCGGCGCTGGGCCTGCTCGTCGTCGCGGCCGCCGCGCTGTGCGGATGGGCGTCGCCGACGACGCGCCGGATCGGTGCGCTGCTGGCGGCGGTGGTCGCCGTGCTCGGCCTCCTGGCCGCTGCCGGCTCCTTCGGCGTGCTGGGCGCCGGGTATGCCGTGGTGCAGATCCTGCAGGGGGTGCTGATGCTGGCCGCCGTGCCGTGCGCCGTCGTCGCGGCCCGGCGCCTGGCGGTGGCCGTTACCCCTGATCCGGCCACCGTCAAGGCATAGAACGTGTACTACTTCGCGGAGCTGACCCTGATCTCTTCCAGCGCCACGACCTCAAGGATCTGCTTGACGATGATCGGACCGACCGACTCCCACGAGAGCATCTCGGCGATCACCATGTACGACAGATCGTCCCCGGTGAAGCAGCCGCCGCGGTGCAGCGCGTTGAGCAACCGGTGCTTGGGCCAGGTCAGGTCGTCGAGCCGCTCGACCCGCCGCACTGCGGGGTAGAGCCGGCCGACGGGGAGCGGCTTGAGCCGCGTCACCGCGGCGTCCGCCAGGCGTGCGACGCCGACATCGGTCTTGTCGTCGACCTTGCCGACGTACCAAGCGTCGTCTTCGGCCATGACCTCACGGAACCAGGGGAACACCTCTCCCCAGGTTGGCGTCGGTGTGACGGCGGGTGCGTCGGACATGAACTAGAACCTCCAGTCCCTGTAGGTAACTAGTCTCAATCCTTGCACCGTTCGACCGGCAAAACAGGCATGTTCGCCTCAAAAGACCGGACCTCATCCACAAATTCACCCGCTTACCGGTTGCCGCGCCAGCGCCGCCGTGCGAGTGCCGCGCATCCCGAACAGGAGCGCGGCCGCGACGTACCCCAGGGAGAGGGCGACGAAGAGCCCGGGCGACCATCCGGCGTCGGGCACGAGGAAGGCCGCGAGGGCAGCGGCACCCACGAAGGCGGCGTTGTAGAGCACGTCGTAGAAGGCGAACGCTCGGCCGCGGAAGGCGTCCTCGGAGTCGCGCTGCACGATGGTGTCGACGGCGATCTTGGCACCCTGCGCCGCGAGGCCGAGCAGCCCGGCGGCGGTGATCACCGTGGCGAAGCCCGGCTGGGGCACGAGGACGAGCTGCGACAAGCCCGCGACCAGGAGCATCACGGCGATCCAGGACTGCGGGGCCATGCGCCGGGCCAGGACGGCGGTGAGCAGGATCGCGAGCCCGCCCCCGACGCCGGTCGCGGCGATCACGGTCGCGAAGGTCGCGAGGCCGGCGGTCGGGTCGCCGGGGTCGGCGAGCAGGTTGCGGGACATCAGGATCGACGCGATGAACACCACCCCGTACAGGAAGCGGTGCAGCGCCATGACGAGCAGCGCCTGGCCGGGGGTGCGGCGCGCGGCCAGGTAGCGGGCGCCGTCGACCAGGCCGCGGGCCACGACCACGATCTCGTTGCGGATCGAGCCGACGGCGGGCTCCACCGGACCCAGCAGCGTGCGCGACATCCGCAGTCCGAGCAGCGAGGCGCACCCCATGACGACGCACGCGCAGGCCAGCGCGATCGCGTCGTGGACCCGGCCGGCCGGCATCGCGAGGCCGAGCAGGAAGCTCAGGCCGCCGCCGAGGAAGGCCGCACCCGCGCCGAGCGTCGGGGTGAGGGCGTTGGCCGTGAGCAGCAGGTCGCCCTGCACCACCCGCGGCAGACCCGCCGAGAGGCCGGCGAGCAGGAACCGGTTGACGCTCAGTGCGGCGAGGCCCAGCACGTAGATCGCCGGCGTGACGCCCTGCGTGAGCATGAGCACCGCCATCGTGCCGGTGATCAGCACACGCACCGCGTTGCCGTACACGAGGACCTGGCGTCGCTGCCACCGGTCCAGGAACACGCCGGCGAACGGGCCCACGATCGTGAACGGCGCCAGCATCACCGCGAACGCTCCGGCGATCGAGGCCGCCGAACCCTGTGACTCCGGGCTGAAGAACAGGAGGTTGGCGAGTCCCACCTGGAACATGCCGTCGCCTGCCTGGGACACGAGGCGCACCGCGAACAGCTTGCGGAACCCGGGAAGGCGCAGCAGCGCACGTAGCTCGGCAAGGACGGTCACGCCGTCGAGCCTAACGGCGGGGCTCGGGTACCACCTGGTCCGGGCGTCCGGATGTTCACCTGCGCGACACCCGCGCGCCAGCCCGGCGTCCTCCCACCGACACCGCATCGCGCGACGGTGCCCAGCGTGTCCCTTCACCGCCGCCACGCGGCCTTCATCGCTTCCGGCGCGGTCCTCGCGCTCGGTCTGAGCACGTTCCCGGCCTTCGCCGCCGGCCAGCAGGTCTCGACGGGCGCCCGAACGAGCGGCGTCGACGCCGCCGGCTCCGGCCCGGCCTGGACCGGCACGACCGCCTTCGGCCGGACCGGCGCACGCGAGACCTTCCACCGCCTCGCCACCTACCCCGTCTTCCAGAACGTCCCCGCGGGCACCGATCCCGCCGCCGCGACGGTCGCCGAGATCTCCGCGGTCAGCGAGGACGGCAGGACCCTCGTCCACACCGACGCCGCAGCGCGCCGCATCGGGTTCGTCGACATCAGCGACCCCGCGAAGCCGCGAGGGCTCGGCAGCCTGTCGCTCGCGGAGCTCGGCTCGGAGCACGACGAGCCGACGTCGGTCGCCGTCGTCAGGGATCACGTGCTCGTCGTGGTCGACAGCTCGACGTCGTTCACCGCGCCGTCCGGCCGCCTCGACGTCGTCGACCTCGCGACGCGCACCTTGGTGCGCTCGATCGACCTGGGCGGTCAGCCCGACTCGATCGCCGTGACGGACGACGGCGCCCACGCCGTCATCGCGATGGAGAACCAGCGCGACGAGGACGCCCTGCCCGACACGGGCGACGGCGAGGAGGGCGACCTGCCGCAGGCCCCCGCCGGGTTCCTGCAGTTCGTCGACCTGCCGGGCACCGACCCCGCGGCCTGGCAGGTCCGGCCGGTCACGCTCGACCAGGCGGCGCTCGCGGCCGCGGGCCTGGACACCCCGCAGGACCCGGAGCCCGAGTACATCTCGATCAACCCGTCCGACACCAAGGTCGCGGTGACGCTGCAGGAGAACAACGGCGTCGCCGTGCTCGACGTCGAGTCGGGCGAGCTCGAGAACGTGTTCTCGGCGGGCGACGTCGCCCTGGAGGGCGTGGACTCCGAGGACGACGGGGCGATCGACCAGACCGGCTCGGTCGAGGCAGCACCGCGCGAGCCAGACGCGATCGGCTGGATCGACGACGAGCACGTCGCCACTGCGAACGAGGGCGACTGGAAGGGCGGGACGCGCGGCTGGTCGGTCTTCGAGGCCGCGACCGGCGACGTCGTCTGGGACGCGGGGTCCTCCGTGGAGGAGCTCGCCGTTCGCGTCGGCCTGCACAACGAGGACCGCGCCGGCAAGAAGGGTGTGGAGATCGAGGGCCTCGCGGTCGCGACGCTCGACGGCGTCCGCTACGCGTTCGTCGGCTCCGAGCGGTCCAACTTCGTGGCCGTGTACGACGTGTCGCGGCCGGCCAAGCCGCGGTTCGTGCAGGTGCTGGCCACGACGAACGGCCCGGAGGGGATCCTGCCGGTCCCGTCGCGGAACCTGCTCGTCGTCTCCTCCGAGGAGGACGCGGCCGAGGACGGCGTCCGCGCCTCGGTCTCGCTGTTCGGCAAGGGCCAGCGGTACGCCCGACCCGCAGGCACAGCTCTGCTCGATGCCGCGGCTTTGCGGGGCTCGCAAGCTCACTCCTCAGCCGCGGGCTTCCCGTCGATCGTGTCCGCCGACGCGAAGACCTCCGAGGGTACGAGGAAGCCGATCGGCTGGACCGCGCTCGGTGCTCTCTCCGCCGACCCGGCCGCCCGCGACCGCCTGTGGACCGTGACCGACGCCGCGAAGTCGCCGACGTCGATCCTCTCCGTCAGGACCAAGGGCAGCCCCGCGGTGATCGACCGCGAGATCGTCGTCACCGAGAACGGCGAGCCGGTGGGCCTGGACGCCGAGGGCATCTGGGCACGGCCGGCGGTCCGCGGCAAGGCGGGCGGGTTCTGGCTCGGCGTCGAGGGAGCGACCGGGCCGGAGAACGCGCTGGTGCGCGTCTCGGCGTCGGGCCGCGTGCAGGAGCGCGTCAGCCTGCCCGACGACGTCGCCGCCGGCCTCGGCAAGTGGGGCGTCGAGGGCGTGACCGGCATCGTGGACCGCGACGGGGAGCACCTGTTCGTCGCGCTGCAGCGGGGCCTGACCAGCGACGACGGCGTGGGCGGCTACGCCCGCATCGGGCGGTACGACGTCGCGACGGGGGAGTGGACCTGGTTCGGCTACGAGCTGTCCGAGCCGACGGCCGACGGCGACTGGGTGGGCCTGTCCGAGGTGACGGTCGTGGACCGGGACACGCTCGCCGTGATCGAGCGGGACAAGCTCAACGGCCCTGCGGCGCAGCTCAAGGCCGTGTACACGGTGGACCTGCCGAAGCGCGACCCGCGCCCGGGCACCGTCCCGGTGCTGCGCAAGAGGCTCGCGATCGACGTCCTGCCCGCGCTCCGCGCCACCAACGGCTGGACGCAGGAGAAGCTCGAGGGCCTGACGATCGGCGGTGACGGCCGCGTGTACGCGGTGACCGACAACGACGGCGTGCAGGACGCGACCGGCGAGACGGTGTTCCTCGACCTGGGCAGCGCCCGCAAGATCTTCCGCTGAGCCGTGATCGCTGAGTGCTGGGTATTCGCCCTTTTGGCACACGAAAAAGGGCGAATATCCAGCACTCAGCGATCGTCGTGGGGTGTGGGGGTCAGCCGCGCTCGCCCACGTGGATCGCCAGCGCCCCGTACGCGGGGACCGAGGCCGTGAACCAGCCGCCCGAGTCGACGGTCCGCTTCACCGAGCAGTCCGACGCGGCGACGACGTCGCAGTACGTGCCGGCGGGCAGCGACGTCTGGAACGAGCGCTGCACGGCCGACGCGGTGTTGTTCAGCACCACGTAG
The DNA here is from genome assembly GCF_040655935.1 of Promicromonospora sp. NPDC050262. Classification (NCBI taxonomy): domain Bacteria; kingdom Bacillati; phylum Actinomycetota; class Actinomycetes; order Micrococcales; family Promicromonosporaceae; genus Promicromonospora; species Promicromonospora sp. NPDC050262. The sequence goes on from NZ_JBFAKX010000010.1 coordinate 170,533, forward strand.
CCCCTGGCGCCGCGGCCGTAGGAGACGAGGTTGCCGCCGTCGTCCCACCAGTTCGTGACCTCGGTGCCGGACACCTCGTTGTGGAAGCCGACCATGCCGCGCACCTCCGTCCAGCGCTGTGTGCAGGTCCACCGCCCGGAGCCGCAGGTCGCGTCGGGCACCGTGGTGTCGGTGGCGCCGGGCGCCCCGGCGTCGTTGTTCGAGAACTCGTAGCCCGAGTAGACCGTGGGCGAGCCGTACGGCCACGACAGCAGGAACGTGTTGGCCAGCACGTACTTGGCGCCCCACTTGTAGTTCATCGACTCGCCGTTGCGCTCGGTGTCGTGGTTGTCCACGAACACGCCCGCCCGGTCGTACGGCAGCTTGCCGTCGCCGATGAACCGCAGGTTCTTGATCTGCCCGTCGAAGTCACGCTTGAGCTGCCGGGCGTAGTCGAACTCGTGCGAGTCGCCGCTGCCCAGGTACTCGGATGGTTGAACCGGCTCGCCGGCCGCGCCGATCACCTCGTGCACCCAGAACACGTTCGGGTTGCCCATCCGCGCCTTGATCGCCGCGAGGTCCGACGCCGGGATGTGCTTCGCGGCGTCGATCCGGAACCCGTCGACGCCGAGGGACACGAGGTCGTCGAAGTAGGCGGCGAGCCGGCCCCGCACGTAGTCGGAGCCGGTGCGCAGGTCCTGGAGCGAGACCAGGCGGCAGTTCTGCACCTGGTAGCGGTCGGTGTAGTCCGAGATGTTGCTGCGGCAGTCGTTGAAGTCGGCCGCGCCGTACGTTCCGGCGAAGTTGTCGTCCGAGAACTGCGTGCCCGCCACGCCGGTGCCGGACTGGCCGGCGCCCGCCATGTGGTTCACGACGGCGTCCGCGATCACGCCCACCCCGGCGGCGTCGCACGCGGCGACCATGCTCGCGAACTCGGCGCGCGTCCCCAGCTTCGACTCGATCCGGTAGCTCACCGGCTGGTACGACGTCCACCACTGCGAGCCGCGGATGTGCTCCAGCGGCGGGGAGACCTGCACGTAGCCGAACCCGGCCGGGCCGATCACGTCCCTGCACTCCGTGGCGACCGAGTCCCAGGTCCACTGGAACAGGTTGAGGATGACGTCCCCGTCGCCGTGCTCCGGGGTCACGGCCCGGGCCGGTTCGGCGGCGGGTGTGGCGGCGGTCGCGACCAGGCCCAGCGTGAGTGCGGTGGCGAACGTCGTCAGGGTGGCTAGCAGGCGGCGGGGCACGTTCGGATGGCGCGTCATGGCGGCTCCTTGCGGCGGCGTCCCGGCTGAGGCGCGTGCGGCGTTGCACGGCCGTTTCCGGATCTTGCTGCAAGCCTTGCAGAAACGTACGACGACACGCCAGAGGCCCGGGTGAAAACCCGGGCCGGGCGTGTCGGGGTCTGAGCGGGGTCAGTCCTCGTTGGGCATGAGGATCCAGAACGCGATGTACGCGAGGAACTGCGGCCCGGGGATGAAGATCGAGGCGACGGCGAGGACCCGGACGAGCGTCGGGTCCCAGCCGAACCGGCGGGCGATGCCGGCGCAGACACCGGCGATCATGCGCCCCTGGCGCGGACGGGAGAGTGTCTGTGTGGTCATGTCTTCGACGGTACGTGGGGGCTCGGCCGCCGGGTATCCGGTGATCCCCCGGACCGTCCCTGAACCGGCCCTGGGAATCGTCGGGGTGGGCTGAGGGCCGTCGCGTGACCCGCGGAGCCTGGCTGTGCCCGCGGCCGTCAAGCGGCCTGACGCTCGTTCGGGATGACGGCCCAGCAGATGAGGTAGGCCAGGAACTGCGGGCCCGGGATGAGGATCGAGGCGACGGCGACGACCCGAACCACGGTGGGGTTCCAGTCGAATCGGCGGGCGATGCCGGCGCAGACGCCGCCGATCATGCGGCCCTGGCGGGGACGGTAGATGGTCTGTGTGCTCATGTTCTCGACGGTACGTGTGCCGCGGGCACGGCGACATCCGGGCTGCCCCGGAGATTGCCCCTGATCGAGGGTCGGGCGTCCCTGAGAACGGGCACGGGTGATTTTCCTCGAAACGGTCCGGTCGGGCCTGTGACGACGCCTAGTCTTGGGCCGCTCGATCGACGACCGGAGGCCGTGGTGGTTGTTGCTGTTCCTGTCTTTCCCATGAGGCTCCGGGGCGCGGCGCTACGTGCCGCAGCGGTGCTCGCCGGTGGTGCGCTCGTCGCGTCCTCGGTCCTGGTCCCTGCTGTCCCCGCCAACGCATCGGCGGCGGACCTGCCGGCGCTCTCCGGCGTCACGGTGGGCGGACAGGCCTGCGGGGCGGACCCGGTTACCGTCGTCCGCGACCGCCAGGGCTCCGACGAGCTGCCGTTCACCGCCGAGCTCGACGTCGAGCCCTATGCGGGGGTCAGCCGTGTGATGGTGGTCGCCCGCGACGCACTCGACGACGTCGTCGCCACCCGCACGTACGAGACCTACGACCGAGTCGTGGAGGAGTCAATTCGGGCGGATGACCTCACCGACAACGCCGTCAACACGTTGCGTGTCAGCGTGTTGGCCGAGGACGGGACGAGCGGCCCCGCGGCTGAGTGCACGTTCCTGCTGCGCCGTGGCCCCCTCGCCGAGCTGTCGGTCGTCCCGGTCCTCGGCGCCGAGACCGTCTACACCTCCTGGTCCTCCCGAGGAGGTGTGGGCGTGGCCGGTGCGTTCGCAATCGTCGCTCCCCAGTCCCCGGACACCGTCGCCTTCGCGTACGGATACGCCGCGGAGGACACGGCGGAGCCTGCGGTCTGGACCACCGTGCCCGCGACGGAGCACGCCGTGATCCCATTCGTCCCGACAACCACGGGACAGCAGGTGGTCAAGGTGGCCGAGGTCGACGAAACGGGGCTCATCGGCGTGGCGACCAGCCTGAAGGTCTACGTCGCGCGCCCGGAGCGGGCCGAGACGGTCCCTCCTGCCGTCATTGCCCGGAAGCTCACGGACACGCAGCCGGACGACGACCTGGTCACGGTCCGCCTCACTCTCACGGACGATCTCGTGGCGGTGGCGGGGCAGGCAACGCTGTACGACGGCGCCACACAACTCGGCCGGACCACGTTCGACGCACGCGTCAAGGACGTGGTGCTGCGGCAGAGCCAGATCGGCCCGGGCCATCGCGATCTCCGTGTCGAGTACGAGCAGTTCGCCGGCGCTCCGACCGTGACGACAACGCTGCGGGTCTGCGTCGCGTCGTGCCCGTTCACCGGTGGGTCTGCCACGGTCCGGTCGACCTGGTCGAGTACCACCGGCGACCCCAGCTACAACAGCTCCTACGAGGCTGTGGCCCAGGGCTTCAGCCCGACGCCGGCGTCCTACACGTACCAGTGGCTCCGGAACGGTGCAGCCATCAAGGACGCGACGAGCAAGCAGTATCTGAGCTCACCGGCGGACATCGGACACAGCATCTCCGTCCGCATCACGGCACAGGGGCCCACCATGAGCCCGCGTTCGGTCACCTCGACACCGTTCACGGTCAAGCCACGGGACGGGATGCACGTCAACTACGACCTCAGCCCCGTCGGCTCCTCGTTGTCGAGCAGCTACTGCTACTGCACCGCCAGTGACGGCCAGAGCACCGGCCGAGCAGGCAGCGGAAGGGCGGCGCAGGCTCTGGTCGCCTTCCCGTCGTCGCAGTCGTACACGACAGGTCTGGTGCCACCGACCAGCGCCGAGAGCGAGATGCCGGCCGCCTTCTGGTTCGAGACGGAGGGTTACGTCCAGGGCCGCGGATGGGTCGGTCCGAAGGCCAAGAACGGTATCTACTACGTCGGCAGCATCGGGGAGCAGCGCCGTCTCGAGGCCTTCCGGATCACGCCCGGCGGCCCCCACGCTCCGTTCTACGACGTCTGGTACCGGGTGTACGTGCCGAAGTACGGGTGGCTCGGCTGGGCCAAGAACGGAGAGGCCGCGGGAACGACCGGATTCGGCTACGGCGTCGAGGACGTCCAGATCCGCGTGCTGCCCAAGGGCAAGGCACCCGCGACGTCGGGCACGGGGAACGCGCCCTTCTACGACAAGGCGACCCAGAACCAGGTGACCGTCCAGCCCTACCTGCGGCCCGCGGGCTGGAAGACGACTGTTCACGGCGGCTCGACCGCCGGGCTCACCAGCACCTCGCAGCGCCTGAACGCCGTGCGCGTCGACGTGGACGGCCAGCGGTACTCGGGCGGTGTCCAGGTGTCGGCGAAGGTCGAGGGCGACGGCTGGCGGTCCTGGGTGGGTGACACCAAGGTCGCGGGCACGTACCACCGGACCGACCGCACGTCCGCGTACAAGATGCGGCTCACCGGCGAGATGGCCAAGCAGTACGACATCTACTACCGCGTCCACGTGGCCGGCACCGGATGGCTCGGCTGGGCGAAGAACGGCGCGGGCGCCGGCACCGAGTCGTACAAGTACCGCAACACGGCGGTGCAGGTGGTGCTCGTCAAGAAGGGCGAGCGCCCGCTGATGAGCGCCTACGGCCGGGCGGCCTACAAGCGCTGAGCGTCGGACGACGGAGGGGCGGGGTGCGGACATCCGCACCCCGCCCCTCCGTCGTGGAGCCTCACCACCCGCCCGGCGCCAGCACCTTCCGGATCCGCTTCTCACTGACCGGGCCGTCCGTGCCGAGCTGCTGCGCGAACAGCGAGACGCGCAGCTCCTCCAGCATCCAGCGCACCTCGGCGAGCTCGGCGGCGCGGGCGGCGTCGGGGGCGCCCGCGGCGTACGTGGCCTGCGCCTTCTCGTAGGCGGAGGTCACGTCGCCGATCCGCCAGGCGAGGTCCGAGTCGCGCGCCGGGTTCTCCGTCGCCTTGGTCAGCCGGTGCGAGTCCGCCCGCAGGTAGCGCGCCAGGTGCGGCAGCCGCCGCGGCGGCGTCGCCGATACGAACCCGTCGTGGATCAGGCTCGCGCGGTGCTCGCGGATGTCCTGCAGCGCGTTGAGCAGGGCGAGGCTGCCCGACGCGCGGACCTCCGCCTCGAGCGTCCGGCTCGCCGACAGCGCGGCGACCACGTGCCCGACGACGCGGTGCACCTCGTCCTCCAGGTGCCGCCGCACGAACGCGAGCGCGTCCGCGTACTGCGCCGCCGACCGCACCGAGGCGGCGTCCGGCACGCCCGTGGGCGTGTCGTACCGCGCCTCGTCCGCGGGCGACGTCAGCGAGACGACGGCCGCGAGCTGCAGGTCCGCCACGAGCGCCTCGGTGCTCGGATACGGCGACGCCGCGAGCGTCAGCGACTGCGTCCCGGTCCACCGTGACGTGATCCGCCCGGTCCCGAGCGCTGCCTTCGACACCAGAAGCCTGCGCACACCGGCGGCATGCGCGGAGGCCTGAGCGTTCTCGTCGGCCAGGATCCGCAACGCGACACCGACGGTCCGCGCCTGCCCCTTCACCTTGGGCGCGACCTCCTCGACGAGCGCCGGGAACCCCCGCACCACCACCCCGGCCCCCACATCGGTAGCCACCGACCCGGGCAACACCCCGCCGTCGGGCAGCCCTGAGGGCCACGAGGTCAGCCCACCCTGCTCCCCGACAACAACACCCGCACCAGCAGCAGCACCAGCAGGCACGCCGACACCAACCCCGTCGACACCCCCGCCACCCACCCCACCGCGGGAGCCCCGAGCCCCCACCACAGAGGGCGACGCACCAACGGAGCCCGGGGAGGAAGAAGATCCTTGCGCGGACGTATCTGTTCCCGAAGTGGAGGGCCCTCTGGGGCCCGTGAACGCGTCCGCGCGAGAGTCTTCGCCGTCCGCGCCCGCCCCAGCCCTGGCCGAAGAAGCAGCCCGAGCCTCCGCCAACGCCGCACCGACCGCCCCCCGCACCGCCGACCGCACAGCAGCCTCCGCCCGAGACGCCAGCTTGCGCTGCAGCAGCACCAGGTCCTTCGACTCGTCCAGCACCACAGCAGACGCCGACCGCCCCCGCCCGCGCTCCTCGACCACGCGGAACGTGACCCGGAGGTGCCGCGGCAGCCGTGAGACCCGCTCGTCGTCCCACACCTCGGGGGGCACCACGACGTCCCGCAGCGCGCGCACGGCCCGGGTGAACGCCACGGTGTACGGCTCGGCCATGTCGCCGGCCCGCGCGATGTCCTCCCAGGCAGGGGTCTCGGCGCGCAGCCAGGCGACGACGTCGCGCGCCACGTCGGGCGCCGGCACCAGCTCGCGCCGCACGGTCTTGGGCAGCGACTTGATGGTGGCGACCGTCAGCTCCTCGAGGAGCCCCGGCACCATCCAGTCGAACCCGTCCGGCACCACGCGGGCGAGCACGGCCACGGGGATGTGCACGGTGACGCCGTCGGCGTCGGACCCGGGCTGGAACTGGTAGGTGAGCGGCAGGGAGAGCTCGCCCTGCGGCCAGGTCTCCGGGAACTGCGCGGTGTCGACGGAGGCGTCGCCGACGAGCTGCTCCATGGTGAAGGTGAGCAGGTCCGGCGTCTCCTTGCGCGCCCGCGACCACCAGCGGTCGAAGTGCGCGGCGGACACGACCGAGTCGGGGACGCGCTCGTCGTAGAAGGCGAAGAGGTCGTCCTCGTCCGCGACCAGGCCGCGCTGCCGGGAGCGGGCCTCGAGCTCGCCCGCCTCCTCCAGGAGGGTGCGGTTGTCGTGGAAGAACCGGTGGTGCGTGGTCCACTCGCCCTGCACGAGCGCGTGCCGCACGAACATCTCGCGTGCCGCCTCGGGGTCGACCTTCGCGTAGAGCACGCGGCGGTCGGACACGATGGGCACCCCGTACAGCAGCACCTTCTCGGTGCACATCGCGGCGCCCTGCTTGGTGGACCAGTGCGGGTCGGAGTAGGTGCGTCTCGCCAGCGGCCCGGCGAGCTCCTCGGCCCACTCCGGCTGGATCCGTGCGACGTCGCGCGCCCACAGGCGGCTTGTCTCCACCAGCTCGCCCGCCATGATCCACACCGGCGGCTTCTTGGACAGCGGCGACCCGGGGAAGATCGCGAACCGCGCCCCGCGGGCGCCGATGTACTCGTTGCGCGCCTGCTTCTTCGCCCGCTTCAGCGCGATCTCGCGCTGGGCTCCCCGCAGGTGCGCGACGGCGGAGGCCTTGACCTCCCCGGTGTCCTGCATGCCGAGCTGCGACAGGAGCCCGGCCAGCAGCGACCGGTGGATGGTGTCGTCGTCCCAGGTCTGCCGGTACGACGCCGGCGCGGGCTCGACCGCATCCTCCGCCGATTCCGGTGGCGCGGCATCGGTCGGACGCCGGTGCCGGGGCTGGAACGACATCTCGATGCCCAGTGGCTTGGCCATCTCGCGGAGCTGCGCCACGACGTCCTGCCACTCGCGGATGCGCAGGAAGTTCAGGTACTCGGCCTTGCACTGCCGCCGGAACGCGGAGCTGGACAGCAGGTGCTGCTGCTCCCGCACGTACTCCCAGAGGTTGAGATAGGTGAGGAAGTCGGAGCGCGGGTCGGCGAACCGGGCGTGCAGCTGGTCCGCCTGCGCGCGCTGCTCGGCGGGGCGCTCGCGGGGGTCCTGGATCGAGAGCGCGGCCGCGACGATCGCGACCTCGCGGGCGACGCCGTGCCGCGATCCCTCGATGACCATCCGCGCCAGGCGCGGGTCCATCGGGAGCTGCGCGAGCGTGCGGCCCACCTCGGTGAGCTGTGTGATGCTGCTGCCGCCAGGGCCGCCGTCGGCGATCACTTCCAGCGCGCCCAGCTCGGTGAGGAGCTGCACGCCGTCGCGGATCGCGCGCGTGTCCGGCGGCTCGACGAAGGGGAACCGGGCGACGTCGTCGGGCGTGCTGACCACGCCGACCGAGATCATCTGCAGCAGCACGGACGCCAGGGAGGTGCGCAGGATCTCGGGCTCGGTGAACTCCGGCCGCCCGTCGAAGTCCTCCTCGGAGTAGAGGCGGATCGCGATGCCGTCGGCGACACGGCCGGAGCGGCCGCTGCGCTGGTTGGCGGACGCCTGCGACACCGGCTCGATGGGCAGCCGCTGCACCTTGGTCTGCTTGGAGTAGCGGCTGATGCGCGCAGTGCCGGGGTCCACGACGTAGTGGATGCCCGGGACGGTCAGCGACGTCTCCGCGACGTTGGTGGCCAGCACGATGCGCCGTGAGGCGTGCTGCTGGAAGACCCGGTGCTGCTCCGCGCTCGACAGCCGCGCGTACAGCGGCAGGATCTCGACGTGCTGCGGGTGCTTCGGGTCGCGCGCGCGGTCCTTGAGGTGGCCGGCGAGGCCGTCGGCGGCGTCGTGGATCTCGCGTTCGCCGGAGAGGAACACGAGGATGTCGCCGCTGCCCTCCCGCATCAGCTCGTCGCAGGCCTCGATGATGCCGGTGACGAGGTCCTTCTCGTCCTCACCCCGCGCCTTGCCCTTCTTCCTGGGGCCGCCCGAGTCGCGGGCCGACGACGGCCGGTCGCCGTCCGTACCCGGCTCACCCTCGTCCGGCGAGAGCGGCCGGTACCGGATCTCGACCGGGAACGTGCGGCCGGACACCTCGACGATCGGGGCGAGGTCCGGCAGCACGTCGGTGACGTACTCGGGCGCGCCGCCCCGCGCGGCCAGGGCCGCGGGGGAGAAGTGGCCGGCGAACCGCTCGGAGTCGATGGTGGCCGACGTGATGATCAGCTTGAGGTCGGGCCGCTGGGGCAGGAGCCGCGAGAGGTAGCCGAGCAGGAAGTCGATGTTGAGGGACCGCTCGTGCGCCTCGTCGATGATGATCGTGTCGTAGGCGAGCAGCTGCGGGTCGCGCTGGATCTGGGCGAGCAGGATGCCGTCGGTCATGACCTTGACCAGCGTCTCGTCGCTGGACTGGTCGGTGAACCGCACCTGGTAGCCCACGACGCCGCCGAGCTGCGTGCCGAGCTCCTCGGCGATGCGCTCCGCGACGGTGCGCGCGGCCAGGCGGCGGGGCTGGGTGTGGCCGATCTGGCCCGTTCGGCCGCGCCCCAGCTCCAGCGCGATCTTGGGGATCTGCGTGGTCTTGCCCGAGCCGGTCTCGCCCGCGACGATCACGACCTGGTTGTCCCGGATCGCCGCGGCGATGTCCTCGCGCCGGGCCGAGACGGGCAGCTGTGCCGGGTAGGTGATGGGCGGCATCTCGACGGCGGCGCGCTTGGCGGCCGCTGCCTCGAGCTGCGCGGCGGTGACGCGCTGCGGCCCGGCGCGGCGCGGTCGACGGTTCTGGTTGTCCGTCCGCCTGCCCGGGCCGCGCCGACGGTTCCGGCCTCCGCCCGGGCGACCGTGATCGCCGTCGGACACGGGGGTGGAGGAGGGCTCGGTACTCACAACGCCCCATTCTCCCAGGAACGGCAAGATGATTTGCCGCGCGCTCCCGCCGGAGTCCCTGCCACGTCAGACGTACAGGTCACAGGGGTGACCTGTACGTCTGACACGAGGTCTAGCCGGCCTCCGCCGCGTTCAGCAGGTCCAGCGCCCCGTGCTGGCAGCCGTGCCCCGACGCGGGCCGGACGAGCGGCCCGGCCCAGTGCGGGCCGTACATGCCGAGCGCGTCGCGGTCGTTGCCGTACGCGGCGTCGGCCTGCCGGTCGAGGTACGCGCCGTACGGACGGTCGGCCAGGTGGGCGTTGAGCTTGCCCAGGCCGCGCACGTAGGCGCCCTTGAAGGAGGCGCCGTCGCTGTGGCAGTCGTCGCCCTCGTTCACCTCGCGGAGGATCCCGCCGGGGTTGAGGTACGAGGACGTGGTCGAGGCGTCGGCCAGGTCGCGGGCGGTCTCCAGCAGCGCCGCGTCGCCGGTGGCCCGGTGCAGCTCGGCCAGGGCCCCGAGGATCACGCCCTGGTTGTAGGTCCACGTGGGTTCGCCGTTGTTCACGCAGGAGTCGTTCAGCCCGTCGTTGACCAGGTTGCCGGAGTTGATCATGCCGCTGGCCTCGAACCAGTCCCAGCCCTCCTGCGCCCGCTGCAGGTAGGCGGTGTCGCCGGGGATGCGGTTGTGCAGCGCCGCGTTGAGCTGCACGTACAGCTCGTTGGTGATGGCGTTCTTGTACGCGATGCCCGTGTTCCACTGGACGCCGCCCCCGCACTTGCTCGTCCAGTACGCCCGCATGTGGTCGGCGTCGGCGCGAGCGGTGCTCAGGTACCGGCTGTCGCCGGTGAGGTCGTAGGCGGCGACCCAGGCGAGGCCCCACCAGCCGGTGTCGTCCAGGTACTCGTTGCGGAACTGGCCGTCGCGCGCGTTCACGTTCTTGTCGTAGGTCTGCGCGATCGCGTACCGGTAGCTGTTCATTCCGCTGATCCGGGCGTTGTCGATGACGGCGGTCAGCGCGTTGGCACCCGTCCACCAGCCGTTGGTCTCGAACAGGCCCGTGTTCCGGTCCCAGAGCATCATCAGCGCGGTGGCGGCCTGCGTGGACCGGCTCCACGCGTTGCGGTCGTTGCGGGCCCAGGCCGTGCAGGCGATCTCGGCGCGGTCGCCCGCCTTGCCGCAGGCACGCAGCGCGCCGACGCCGGTGTTGTTCCAGTCGTCGACGTTGTACATCTGCGTGCGCCAGCCCGTCGAGCCGCCCGGGACGGTCGTGGCGCCGAGCCGGCTGCCGGACGCCCAGGTCTTTCCGCCGTCGAACGACCGGTCCAGCCACACCTCGTCGCCGGGCTGGCCGCCCTCGATCGAGCCCCAGCCCATGACGTCCGGGTCCGAGACGTGCAGCCGGAGAGTCCGGCCGTGGATCGTGGCGGTCACGGGCACGCGGTCGCCGGTCGCGGACGCGGGGTCCCTGGCGTCGCAGTAGATGTCGCAGATCTCGGCGAGCTGCGCGGCCCGGGTGGTCGCCGGCCGGGTGGTCGCGGCCTGTGCGGTCACGGGTGCGGACGTCGTCGCGGCGTCGGCCTCGGCGGGGGGAGCGGGGGCGAGCGGCACCGCCAGCAGGCAGGCCGCGGCGAGGGCCGCGGCGAGGCTGTTGGCCCGCCGCCCGGGCGGTACGCCGGGGTTTCTCCTGATGCGTCGGTGCGTGCGGTTCGAGGGCGTCTCTGACAGCGTTGTCATCGGTTCTCCCTGTGCTCGTACTTCGTCCGTCGATGGAGAGTGGAGCAGTGCGAACGCGGCCCGCGGGCCGCGGCCCGACCAGACTCACGGCAAGGGGATGATCCGTCAACAGCCCCCGGGCCGCCGATGGCACCGGTCCGGTGCCGCGGGCATCCGGCGTCCGATGGGGATCGCTCCCCATGTCGCCCCGGTCGCCCGCCGCCTAGGCTGCCGAAAATCCCTGTGACGTGCGGGGACGCCGGAGAGGAAGCTGGATGGCAGAGCAGCGCGGGGTCGACGACGGCACGGCGGAGGGCACCCGGTGAGCCCGGAGGCCATCGCCCGCTCGGTCCAGCGGCTGAACGCCGCCGGCGTCGGCTGGCCCACGACGCGGCGCGTCGCCATCACCGTGCGGCTGGCCGGGCTCGCCGACGTCATAGCGCTCGGCGAGGCGGTGGTGAAGGGCCCGACGGCGGCCCGTGCCGCGGTCGGGCACGTGCTGCGCACGGCGGGCCAGGAGGCCGACCCGGCCGCCGCGCTCCGCGAGATCGCCAAGATCCAGCGGGTCCTGTCGGTGATGGGGCCGCTCGTGCCGGCCGGTACCGGGGAGCGGGCGCCCGGCCCCGCGCCGGTGCGGTTCGAGGCGGGAGCCGGCACCGAGGAACCGGTCGAGCCCTCCGGCCCCGACCGGCCGACGGGGCCACGCCCCCTGCCGGTCCGCCCGGTGCGCACGTCCGACGCGACCGGCCAGGCCCGGTCCGCGGCCGAAGGCCCGGCGTGAGCCTCGGCGAGCTCGTCGACCTGTGCGAGCACCGGATCGACGAGCTGAGTCGCCGGCGCCAGGGCTTCGAGCACCTGGACGTCCCGGAGTACGTCGAGATCCTGGTCGGCGACCTGCGCGCCGCGGCGTCCGACTGGGAGCCGGCCGTCGGCCACCTGCCCGGCGGGAGCCCCGCGGAGGTCCGCGGCCGCGCGCGGGCCGTCCGCGACGCCGCGACGAGCCTGCGGACCATGGGCACCGCCCTGCGCGGTCGCGCCGGCACGGTCTCCGGGACGCGCGGTCTCGACGCCGTGGCCGACACCTTCGACGGGTACGCGGCGGCCCTGGAGTCCGGCCGGACGCTCCACACCACCGGTGTCGCCCGCCTGCGGGTCGCCCGGCACCTGGCCGCCGGGCTCTCCTCGGTCGGCGGGAGCGCCGAACCCGACGAGGTCGACGCGCTGTCCCGGTCGGCCATCGCCGTCGTCGACGCCGCCTGCGCCGGGTACGCCGCGTGCCGGGACGCCTACCAGGCCGTGCTCGACGCCGAGGAGGTGCTGCGCCGCGCCCTCGCCCACCTGCCGGGCGCCCAGGTCACACGGTGACCTGGGCACCCGACGGCGCGGGAAGGCGGGTCGGTACGAGCAGGAGACTCAGTACGAGCAGGAGTTCAGGAGCGGCTGGAGCGCGGCCTTCTCGGCCGCGTCCACGCTCAGGCCCCACCGCGACTTCGTGTGGATCCACATCTTCGAGTACGCGCAGCGCTTGCTCGCGAGCGGCGGGACCCACTCGGCAGGGTCCTTGTCGCTCTTCGAGCTGTTCACCTCGGCCGTGACCGCGATGAGCTGCGGGCCGGTGAGGTCGTTCGCGAAGTCCTGCCGCCGGGCCGTCGTCCATGTGCTCGCGCCCGAGTACCAGGCCTCGGCCAGCGCCACGACGTGGTCGATCGAGATGTCGGCCGGTGCGGTCCGGGTCTGGCCGTCGTACTCGCTGTACCAGCTGCCCGACGTCGGGTAGCAGTCGCTGCCCACAACCACGCCGTCGCCGTCCCGCTTCAGCACCGTCTCGCGGGTGGTGCACCCGTTCACCGTGATCCAGTGCGGGAAGAGATCCCGGTCGTACGGTGCGGACGCGCTCTCGGCGCGCACCGTCAGCGCATCGAGCTCCGACTGCGCCACCGCCTTGGACGGGAGGCCGGGCGGGTAGGCGCTCGCGGCCTGGGGCTGCACCGTCACGAGGAGCGCGACGAGCGCCAGGGTCGTGACCCATGCGATCAGATGACGGACGCGAGACCCGCGGCGGGGGTCCGGGTGGACGACGAGCTGCGACATGGGACAGACCTTCCTCGAGACCGACCTGGGCCCGTTCATGGTCGAGGCGTCCGATGACAGCCAAATGACCACCATGTGTAGGTTAGCGAAATTTCACCCGGTCTGGTGGGTTACGGGGCAGTCAGGTCCGGCGTACGGCACGAGGTCCGCTCCTGCCGAGGCGGCCCGGCGCGGCGTCTGGGGAGAAGCCGCGCGGGGGAGGCTCGGTGGGAGCGGACCTCGGAGGGGCCGCGAGCTGCTCAGACGGCGCCGGCGGTGAGCAGGCCGAAGTAGTAGCCGATGCCGACCAGGATCAGGGCGCCGACGGTCTCGACGATGGCGAGCGCGAGGCCCCAGCGGGCGAGCCACAGGTCGAAGCCCTCCTTGCCGGCACGGGCGACCGCGATGGCGTTCAGGATGACGCCGATGATCGGCAGGGCCGCGAGGAAGAAGGTGACCAGGCTGAAGACGGTGGTCTGCGGGTCCTCTTCCTCCTCGACGGCGGGCGCGGCGACGGCGCCTGCGGCGGCCGGGGCGGCGACCTCGGTCGCGGTGGCCACGGGAGCCTCGGCGGCGAGGGCTGCGGGAGCGGTCTCGGCGACGGCGGCCTCGGCGGCGGGCGCCTCGGTGGCCGGCTCGCCGGCGGGGGCCGTGGTCTCTGCCTTCGCCTCGGACGTCGCCGCCGGCTCGGCAGGCTCGGTCTCCACGACCTCCGTGGCAGCCGCGGCCGCGCTTTCTTCCGTCGTGGCCTCGGGGGTCGTGGTGTCGGGCGTGGTCATGGTGGAAGTGCTCCCCTGGTTGCAGGTTTTCGGAAATGTCAGGCCATATTGTGGAGTATCCCAATGGTCTTGGATAGACCGATATCAGGCCTCAGGAGCGACAGAGGCCGTCGCCCGCGGGGGAGCGACAGCCTCTGTGCTGTGGACGGTGCTGCCGGGCGCGCACGCGGGCGCCGGAGGCGTGCGACCTCAGGTCACATGGACGCGCCGGCCGGGAGCGACAGGGCCGCGACGACGCCGAGCGTGACGAAGACCAGGTAGAGCACGGTGAAGATGATCGAGAGGGCCAGACCCCACTTCGCGAGCTTGCTGTCGATACCCGTCTTGCCGGCCTTCGACACGGCGATCGCCGAGAGGATGATCCCGATCGGGGGCGCGACGAACGCGAGCACGAAGCCGACGATCGCGAGGACGTTCGACTGCGGGTCCTCGACGGTGCCCTGGACTGCGGGTGCGTTGGGAGTCTCGGTCATGGGGGACTTCCTTTCACGGCCACACTTCCGGCCGCTCGGTTGCGGGCGCGACTGCGCCCGTACGGACCCGGGTCAGTGTGAAGCATCCGGAGATGTACCAGGAAGACTTCATTGCGTTGTACGCCCGAATCGTTACTCTTGTCGATCGTGGGGTCGTCACCGGCTGCCGCGTAGAGCGTCTTCCCTCCGAGAGGGTGGTTCACCTGCGCGCCGATAATTACTCCACCTGAGTTCACCAGATCGTGATACTGCTGTGTAAGGATCCGAACGGCATGCACTGTGCACGATGAGGCAGCGCACCGACCGAGGGGGAGACGCGTGAACCCAGCGAAGACGCTCGTTCCGCACATTCCCCGTGCGGCACTGCGCAAGTACCTCCGCACCGCGTGGACCGGCGCAGTCGCGACCGTGATCGCCGCGGGCGTGCTGGTCACGGCAGCGGCGAGCGTCCCCGGTTCGCAGGGTTCCCGCGACGGCGGCGACCTGCCGATCCGGCTCTACGGGCTGCTCCAGAGCGTGACCGTCGGCGAGACCGAGACCGCCCCGGAGGGCGTGACGCTGAGCCAGATCGTCGCGGTCCTCGAGCGCGCCGAGCAGGAGGCGCGCGAGCAGGGCCCGGACTTCAGCCCGACGGTCGCCCAGGCCGCGGCCGAGCTCGGCATGCTCTACACGACCTACCAGATGCAGCAGCTCGCCTTCGGCGAGAACAACGAGGGCCTCCGCGTCGAGGACGCCCCGGTCGCCCGGGGGTCGCAGGACGCAGACGTCCCGCCGTCGGGTACCGGGCAGGGCGGCGCGGACGACGACGCCGACAAGAGCGGCGACACCGACCAGGACGACACCCGGACGCCGTCCGACGAGGACACCCCGCCCGCCGTGCAGGTATCGAACGACCGCACCTCCGTGATCGAGCCGGACGCCGCCGACCCGCAGTCCGGTTATGTCACCTACGACCAGGTGGTCATCGCCGCCGTCCGGCTGGCGAACATGCTGGACCCGTCGGTGCCCAACGCGCTGGTGGAGGTCGAGGGGCTCGGCGAGCGCGCCGGGGTCTCGCTCCGGGAGAGCCTGCTCGACGTCGTGACCATGTTCGGCGGTTCCACCCTGGGCTACGCCAACGGGCGTATCCCCGCCGACGTGCTGTGCCCGCTGGAGTTCGCGCCCGGCCACATGCTGCGCTGCGACGCCGCCGAGCGGTTCACGGCGCTGAACGTGGAGTTCGAGAAGGAGTTCGGCTACCCGATCCCGATCACGGACTCCTACCGGTCCTACGAGCTCCAGGTCGCGGTGGCGCACACCAAGCCGCACCTCGCGGCGATCCCGGGCACGTCGAACCACGGCTGGGGTCTCGCCGTCGACCTGGGAAACCCGATCGCCGGCGGCGGCTCCCCCGAGTACGTCTGGCTGCGCCTGCACGGCCCCGACTACGGCTGGGACAACCCGTCCTGGGCGCAGCTCGGAGGCGCCAAGCCGGAGCCGTGGCACTTCGAGTTCTTCGCGGCGGGCTCCATCCCGAACCGCGCCATCGACGCGTCCGACGTCGGTACCTGGACGCCCACCGACTCCACGAGCCCGCGCTACAAGCCCTCGCTCGACCCGAAGCCGAGCGACGGCAAGGACAAGCCGTCCACCAAGCCGTCGGACGACCCGAGCGACAACCCGCCGTCGCAGAAGCCGCCGAAGCCGACCCCGAAGCCCACGCCGGACGAGCCGACGCCCAAGCCGACGACCCCGACGACGAAGCCCACGCCGAGCCCGGACCCGACGGAGCCGAGCGAGGAGCCGTCGGAGCAGCCGAGCGAGGAGCCGTCGGAGGAGCCGAGCGAGGAGCCGACCCCGGACCCCTCGCCGAGCCCGTCGCCGTCCACCCCGACGGGGGAGGACCCGGACCCGTCCGAGGAGTGCCCGGAGACCGAGCCCGGGACGGCCGAGTCGGCCGCTCCGAGCTCCGACACGACGGCCACGGACGGCACCGCCGCCGACGACGGCACGGACGGCGGCGCCACCGGCGAGGAGGACCCGTGCGCGACGCCGGACGAGGACCCGGACGACGGCACGGGCACCACGACGTCGTCCAGCCTGCTCGGGACCCTCTCGAAGGCGACCGTGGTCCGGTCGAGCCGCCGGCCCCGCCGGCCGGAGCTGAGCTGACGGATGGCGGCTGAGCCGACGGAGCGGGGGGCGACACCGGGCGCGGAGGCGGCCGGCGACCCGCGGCGCTTCCTGCGCTCGGGTCGACTGGAGACCATGCCGCGGCGCTGGCGGGACAAGATCGCGGTGACGCGGTACCTGGCGGTCCAGGCGCTGCCCACGCTCCTGGAGCCGGTGACCGAGCGTGAGCTGACGGACCGCCTGCGGGAGCTGTCGTACGACCCCGCGGGGGTACGGCGTGCGATGGTTGACCACGGCCTCGTGCAGCGCACGCGGGACGGGGCCGAGTACTGGCGCACCGAGCGCACCGAGTACGACGCCTGAGCAGGCATCTCGCAGCAGAGTCTTGACCATATTGCGAGACAACGAAGACTCGCGTTTTCAGGATAGGAAATTTCATGAGCGAAGAACGCGCTGTCACCGCGCTCGAGGCGGCGGGTATCCCGTTCGAGATCACCCGGCACGGACAGGTGGCGAGCCTCGCCGAGGCCGCGGCCGCGCGCGGGGTGGAGCCCGCGAAGCTGATCAAGACGATCGTCGTGCGTCGTGCCGACGACGACTTCCTCTTCGTGCTCGTCCCGGGCGACCGGCAGATCTCCTGGCCAAAGCTCCGCGCGCTCCTCGGCGTCTCGCGGCTGTCGATGCCGAACAAGGACGTGGCTTTCGAGGTCACGGGCTATGAGCGGGGAACCATCACCCCGTTCGGGTCGTTGCACAGGTGGCCCGTCGTCGCGGACTCACGGCTCGGAGAGCCGGGGCCTGTGTCGATCGGCGGAGGTGCCCACGGTGTGGGTGCCACGGTCGATGCCGTCGATCTCACGTCGGCGCTCGACGCCACGGTTGCGGACGTGACCGACCCCGCCTGAGCCACGTTCGGCGGGCGCCGAACCGGACCGCAGCACGCGGAAGCACGGTAATTCTCCTCCGTGCAACGTGACCGTAACGCCTGGGGGGTGGACGGAAGCCTGGTGTCGGGTGAACACTCGCCCTAGGCAATTCTTGCCCTGCCGGGGCAAGGAGCGGTCAGACAGCACCAAGAAGTGTCCAAGTTGACGTCCGCGTCAGTAGTACCGAAGCAAGTGTCAACGAAGTCGAGGCCCGACCAATGCAGGACGGAGCGAATGACCCCATGGACCCTCTCCCGTCAGACTCAGCGCAGGACGTGGTTCCCGGACGCCTGGGATCCGGTATCGCCTGCCGGAACACCTACGAGGGCACGGTGCTGACCCTCTGGGGTGACATCGACGCGCTGCTGCGCGAGAACGCGAGCGAGGCCATGGCCATGCTCGCCGCACGACCCGATCCCGATCCCGTCATCGTCGACGCCCGGGACGTCACGTTCATCGACTCCTCCGGGGTCGCCTTCATCCTCCAGGTGTTCGTGCTCGGCGAGGAGACGGGTTCGCCCGTCCAGCTCCGCGAGCCGTCGTCGGTGGTGATGGAGGTCCTGGACATGGTCGGTATCAGCCAGCGGATCCCGGTGGTACGCAACGCCGGCGCAAGCGCCTGAGTCCTGCACCGAACCCTGAACCGAACGCCATGTGAACGACCGCGTCCGATCGGACGCGGGGGTGGCACCCTGGTCCGGTGAAGAACTGGGCAGCGAACCTCACGTACTCCTCCGCGCGCACCGAGCGCCCCCGGACCCTCGCGGAGCTTGCCGGCATCGTCGCCGGCGAGCCCCGCGTCCGGGCCCTCGGATCCCGCCACTCGTTCTCGGACGTCGCCGACACCACGGGCGTGCACGTCCAGCTCGACCAGCTCGACGACGGCCGCCCGGCCCTCGAGGTCGACCCCGCCACGGGCGTGGCGTCCGTCCGCGCCGGCCTGCGCTACGGCGACGTCGTCGCCGACCTGCACGCGAGCGGCCGTGCCCTCACCGCCATGGCCTCCCTCCCGCACATCTCGGTCGCCGGCGCGGTCGCCACGGGCACCCACGGCTCCGGTGACGGGACGCGCTCGCTCTCCGGCGACGTCGTCGGGCTGGAGCTCGTGACCGCCTCCGGGGAGGCACTGACCCTGCGCCGCGGCGACGCGGACTTCCCCGGGTCCGTGGTGGCCCTCGGCGCCCTCGGCGTCGTGACCCGGGTGGAGCTCGCGACCGTGCCCACCTTCGACGTGCGCCAGGACGTCTTCACCGGGCTGCCCTGGGACGCGCTCACCGAGAACCTCGACGCGGTGCTGGGCGGCGCGTACTCCGTCAGCGTCTTCACGAGCTGGTTCGAGCCCGACGTCCGCCTGGTCTGGTGCAAGTCCCGGGTGGACGACGCCGGCGCCGCCGGGCCCGCCCCGGCGGCAGACCTGCTGACCGGCCTGGGCGCCGCGCCCGTCGCCGGCGCGATGCACCCCCTGCCCGGCGTCGCCGCCGTCGCCTGCACCGAGCAGGGCGGGGTGCCTGGGCCGTGGTTCGAGCGGCTGCCGCACTTCCGCCTGGACTTCACGCCGTCGCTGGGCGAGGAGCTCCAGTCCGAGTACCTGCTGCCGCGCGCGGCGGGGCCCGACGCCGTCCGCGCCGTGCGGGCGCTCGGGGACCGGCTGGGCCCGCTGCTGCTCACGTCCGAGATCCGTACCGTCGCGGGCGACGACCTGTGGCTGAGCACTGCGCCCGGGGACAGCCTGGCGCTCCACTTCACGTGGCGGCAGGACTGGCCCGCCGTGCGTGCCGCGCTGCCCGAGCTGGAGGCGGTCCTGCTGCCGCTCGGCGCCCGGCCGCACTGGGGCAAGCTGTTCACCGTGCTGGTGGCGGACCTGCCGGCCCTGTACCCGCGGTTCGACGACTTCGCCGCGCTGGCCGCGCGCCTCGACCCGGCCGGGAAGTTCCGCGGCGGCTACGTGGAGGAGCTGCTCGGCCGGTGAGCCCGGCCGGTGCGCTCCGTCGGTGAGCGCGCCGGCAACCCGGGCCGGGTGAAATGTTGCCCAGGGCGTCTGCTTTCGCGCTCGCGGCGTTTGTCTCGCAGGATCGGGGTATGAGCGACGCGCAGAGCACGGCAGCGGCGCCCGAGAAGCGGGAGGAGTTCAGCGGGCAGCTGGGGTTCATCCTGTCCGCCGTCGGGTCCGCCGTCGGGCTGGGGAACATCTGGCGGTTCCCGGGGGTGGCCTACGAGAACGGCGGGGGCGCGTTCATCGTGCCCTACCTCGTCGCGCTGCTCACGGCGGGCATCCCGATCCTCTTCCTGGACTACGCGATCGGGCACCGGTTCCGCGGCGGGGCACCGCTGGCCTTCCGGCGGGTGAAGCACTGGCTGGAGGGGCTCGGCTGGTTCCAGGTGGCAATCTGCTTCGTCATCGCCGTCTACTACGCGGTGATCATCGCGTGGGCGCTCAGCTTCTTCGTGTACTCCTTCGACCTGCGCTGGGGTGACGACACGGTGGCCTTCTTCACCGGTGACTACCTCCGGCTGGCCGACGTGGGGGGCGCGGACCCGTGGTTCACGCTCGACTTCGTGCCCGCGGTGCTGATCCCGCTGGCGCTCGTCTGGGCGGCGACCATCGTGGTCCTGGCCGCGGGGGTGGCCAAGGGGCTGGAGAAGATCAACCTCGTCTTCATGCCCCTGCTGATCCTGGCGTTCGGGACGCTCGTGGTGCGCGCGCTGTTCCTGCCCGGTGCGACCGACGGGCTCAACGCGCTGTTCACGCCCGACTGGGCGGTGATGGCCGACCCGAACGTGTGGATCGCGGCCTACAGCCAGACCTTCTTCACGCTGTCGGTCGGGTTCGGCATCATGATCACCTACGCGTCCTACCGCAGGCGCCGCGCCAACCTGACGTCGCCCGGCCTGGTCGTCGCGTTCTCCAACTCGGCCTTCGAGATCTTCGCCGGTATCGGCGTGTTCGCCGGGCTCGGCTTCCTCGCGCACCAGGAGGGGGTGGGGCTGGCGGAGCTCGAGGGGATCAGCGGGCCGACCCTCGCGTTCATGACGTTCCCCGCCCTGGTCTCCCAGATGCCGGCGGGCCCGCTCTTCGGGGCGCTGTTCTTCGGTTCGCTGGTCATGGCGGGCTTCATGTCGCTGCTCTCCATCGTCCAGGTCGTCCTGGCGTCGTTCCAGGAGAAGTTCGGCTGGTCCCGCCGGCAGGCCTCGGTGCGCATCGGCCTGGTGTCGGGGGTGCTGTCGGTGGTGGCCTTCTCGACCACCACCGGCCTGATCGCGCTCGACACGGTCGACCAGTGGGCGAACAACATCGGCATCGTGCTCTCCGCCATCGCGATGTGCGTGCTGCTGGGCTGGGTGCTGCGCCGCACGGAGGAGATGCGGTTCCACCTGAACGCGGTCTCCACCATCGCGGTGGGCCGCTGGTGGTCCTTCTGCGTCGTGGTCCTCGGCCCCGTGGTGCTCGCGGCGATGCTGGTCAACCGGATCGTCAGCCTGGTCCAGGACGGCTACGAGGGTTATGCCGGGTGGTACCTGCTGGCCGTGGGCTGGGGCACGGTGGTGGTGCTGTTCGTGGCGGCCTTCGTGCTCACCCGGATGCGGTGGCGGGTCGAGCCGGACGTGTACGACGTCTGGCCGAGCTACGGAGGTCGGTCATGAGCGGCGCAGCCATCATCCTGATGGTCATCTCGATCGTCGTGCTCTGGGGCGGGCTCGCGGCCAGCATCGTCGCGATCGTGCGGCGGCCCGACCGGACGGACTGGCCGGAGGGCTGGGAGGACGACGGCGGCCCCGGGGGTCGCCCGGACAAGCCCGTCGAGCACGACACCTGACGGGCCGATTCCCGCACGGGCGGACGGTCAGGATCGCGAACGGCGTCGGATCGGCGTCTTTGCAGGTCAGGCGCTGTGAGCTGGGCGAAATGTAGCAGAAACATGCCCTTCATCACAGTGTGACAATGGTCTCTAACTTGCGGGTTTACGCCAGGGACCAGTCACGGTTGGGTGAGACTCGAGTCGAGGCGCCACGTGCGCCGTCGGGTTCTCTGCTCCCCTGATGACAGAGATCTGTCGGGTCGCCGGGGGCCTCGCGAGACGATCAAAAAACCCGACCAGGAGACCCCTGATGCGCAGGCTTCCCGCCCTGACCGCCGCGGCCGCACTTGCCGCCGCCACCCTCGTGCTGACTGCATGCACCGACGCCTCGCAGCAGCCCGCCGGCTCCGACGGAGCCTCCGACGAGGCCAGCGCCGCGGCGTCGTTCGACCCGTCGTCCGTCGAGGTCGACGAGGAGATCGCCGCGTTGCTCCCGAAGGAGATCGCGGACAAGGGCACCCTGACCGTGGGCTCCGACACCGCGTACGCGCCCGCGGAGTTCATCGACGTCGACGGCAAGACGCCGGTCGGCTTCGACGTCGACACGATCAGCGCCGTGGCCGCCGTGCTCGGCCTGGAGGCCGAGGTCCAGTCGGCCGCGTTCGACGGGATCATCCCCGCCATCGGCTCCAAGTACGACGTGGGCATCTCGGCGTTCACCATCACGGACGAGCGCACCGCCGAGGCGAACATGATCAGCTACGCCACGGCCGGCTCGCAGTACGGCGTGGCCGCGGGCAACCCCGAGGAGTTCGACCCCGAGGCCCTGTGCGGCACCACCATCGGCGTGCAGACCTCGACCATCCAGGACGACGAGCTCACCGCGGCCACCGAGCAGTGCGAGAAGGACGGCGAGGAGCCGATCGACGTCGTGCGCTACGAGTCGCAGGCCGACGTCACGACCAACCTCGTGGGCGGCAAGCTCCAGGCCATGTACGCCGACTCGCCGATCACCGCGTACGCCGTGGAGCAGACCTCCGGCGAGATCGAGACCATCGGCGACGTCCTGGACGCGGCGCCCTACGGCATCGTCGTCTCGCAGGACGACGAGGACCTGACCGAGGCCGTGCAGGCCGCGGTGCAGAAGCTCATCGACGACGGCACCCTGGGCGAGGTCTTCACCGCCTGGGGCAGCGCGGACGCCGTGGTGGACGAGGCGGAGCTCAACCCCGCCGAGTGACCCGTCCGCCGGTGCACGGCACCTGTGGTCCGCGCCCGGCGCGGACCGCGGGTACCGTGCACTCAACTTTTCGAGGGAAGGAAGGGTGACGTGACGACGCAGACACCCGCGTCGGGCAGCGACCCTGTGCCCAACCGCATCCACGCGCGGCCCGTGCCGCGCCCCGGCCGCCTCGTCGCAGCGGTGGTCGTGCTGATCCTGGCCGCGATGGCGGCCAACGCGCTGATCACGAACGAGAACTTCCGCTGGGACGTGGTCTGGCTCTACCTGCGTGACATCGTCGTGATCCGGGGCGTGATGTGGACCCTGGTGCTCACGTTCGCCTCCATGGCGATCGCCGTGGTCCTGGCCGTCGTGCTCGCGATGATGCGCCGCTCGGACAACCCGGTGATGCGCTGGGTGAGCTGGGTCTACATCTGGTTCTTCCGCGGCACGCCGATCTACACGCAGCTCATCTTCTGGGGACTCATCGCGGTGCTGTACCCGCGGCTGTCGCTGGGCATCCCCTTCGGGCCGGAGTTCTTCTCGTTCCGCACCGACGACGTGATCACCGCCTTCTGGGCGGCTCTTCTCGGCCTGGCGCTCAACGAGGCGGCCTACCTCGCCGAGATCGTGCGCGCCGGGCTGACCTCCGTGGACCCGGGGCAGACCGAGGCGGCGAAGGCCCTCGGCATGAAGGACGGCAAGATCATGCGGCGCGTCGTGCTGCCGCAGGCCATGCGCGTGATCGTGCCGCCGACGGGCAACGAGACCATCTCGATGCTCAAGACCACCTCGCTGGTGGTCGCCGTGCCGTTCACGCTCGAGCTGACCTACGCCACCAGCGCGATCGGCAACCGCAACTTCCTGCCCATCCCGCTGCTGGTCATCGCGGCGCTCTGGTACCTGCTCATCACCTCGATCCTGATGGTGGGCCAGCACTACCTGGAGCAGTACTACGGGCGCGGGTTCGGGACGACCACCCGCCGGCGGGGCCGGGGCAAGGGTCCGGCCGGCGGCAGGCAGGCGGCGATCGCCGCCGCCGGGACCGTGCAGGAAGACGTGAACAAGGACGTGACACCATGAGCGCCATCTCCGACGCAGCGGCCGCCCCGGCCGGCTCCAGGGACATGGTGTCCGTCCGCGCCGTGCACAAGGTCTTCGGCCACGGGCACGACGCCGTGCACGTGCTCAAGGGCGTGGACCTCGACGTCGCGCGCGGCGAGGTCACCGTGATCCTCGGGCCGTCCGGTTCCGGCAAGTCCACCCTCCTGCGCTGCATCAACGAGCTGGAGGAGATCACCGGCGGCTCCGTCGTCGTGGGCGGCGACCTCATGGGCTACCGCGAGGACGCCAAGGGTGTGCTGCACCGGCTGCACCCCAAGGTGGTCGCGAAGCAGCGCTCGCGCATCGGCATGGTCTTCCAGCGGTTCCACCTGTTCCCGCACATGACGGCGCTCGAGAACATCATGGAGGCGCCGGTGCAGGTGCGGGGACTCTCGAAGAAGGCGGCCCGGCAGCGCGCGCAGGAGCTCATCGAGCGGGTGGGGCTGTCCGACCGGGTCGACCACTACCCGGCACAGCTCTCCGGCGGCCAGCAGCAGCGCGTGGCGATCGCCCGCGCGCTCGCCATGGACCCCGAGCTCATGCTGTTCGACGAGCCGACGTCGGCCCTCGACCCCGAGCTCGTGGGCGAGGTGCTGTCGGTGATGCAGGACCTGGCGCGGTCCGGCATGACGATGATCGTGGTGACGCACGAGATCGGGTTCGCCCGGGAGGTCGCCGACCACGTCGTGTTCATGGACGACGGCGTCATCGTCGAGTCGGGGCCGCCGAGCAAGGTCCTGGACGACCCGCAGGAGCAGCGCACCCGGGACTTCCTGGCGCACGTGCTCTGACCCGTGTCAGATGTACAGGTCACCTGGGTGACCTGTACATCTGACACGTTTCCGTTCGGAAAGGACGGAACCCCGACGGGCCCCGGCTGCGTCTAAGGTGCATGACGCACACGATGCGGCGCGCAGTGCGCCGTGAACGAACGCCGGGGCACGCCGGCCACACCACCCGGTGGTGTACCGGATGAGCGAGGTGGCGGTGACCCTGGAACCCGAGCAGGGCACCGGCGAGATCCCCGTCGTCCGGACCAGCCTCGACCCGGTCGCCGACTTCACGGCGTTCGCGCAGGCGAACACCCCCGCGCTGTACCGCATCGCGTACCTGCTGAGCGGCGACGAGCACCGGGCCAAGGACCTGGTGCAGCTCGCCCTCGAGCGCACGTTCAAGGCCTGGAGGAAGGTCGGCGACGGCGACCCGTTCGCCTACGCGCGCCGCGTCCTGGCGACGGCCCGCATCGACACGTGGCGCCGCACCCGCCGCGAGGTGCTCACCGACGAGCCGGCGCTCGGCCTGCGCGAGACGAGCGCCCCGGCGTCGGACGCCGGGCTGGCCGACCGCGACCGCCTGGTCCGCGCCCTCCTGGCGCTCTCCGTCAAGCAGCGCCGGGTGGTGGTGCTGCGCTACCTGCTCGACCGGTCCGAGGCCGAGACTGCGGCGGAGCTCGGCATCTCCACCGGGACGGTCAAGTCCACCGCCTCACGCGCTCTGGAGCGCCTCCGCACCCTCGTGGTGCCCGGCCGCGAAGGGAGCCGATCGTGAACGTGCACGACATCCACGCCAAGAAGGACGCCGCGGTGCTCGCCGACCTGCGGGCCGCCAGCTCGACCGTCGAGCCGCCCGAGGGTCTCGACCCGGTGGCCATGGCGACCCGGGCCGTGCGGACCGTGCGCAGGCGCCGGGTCGTGACGACGGTGACGGCCGGTGTCGCCGCGGTGGTGCTGACGGGCGCCGGCATCGGCGTGGCCGGGGCGATCTACGCCGACCGGCAGGGGCCCCTGCCCGGCACGGTCAAGACGACCACCGAGTCGGCCCCGTCCACCCAGTCGCCGTCGGCGGACCCGACGGCAGAGCCGACGCCGGAACCGAGCGACGTGCCCACCACCTACCTGGAGACCGGTGGCGGGACGCTGCCCGTGCTCCCGGGCGTCGAGCGCGGCGTGGTCGAGGGTGCGGGCGCAGCCCCCTACATCCTCGGCGGGCTCTGGTACGAGGTCCCGCCGGGCGGCTGGATCGCCGTCGGCGACGTCAACGCGGGCGGCGTGGCCGGCTGGCTGGCCCCGGATCTCCCGGGGGCCTACGGCATGGCCGAGTCCGGCACCATCGACGACATGGATGCCACGATCGAGCTGCGCAACGTGTTCGACGTCGCGGACTGGACCGCGCCGCCGAAGGACTCGGGCGCGACGACGCTCGACATCGAGGGCGCCGACCTCGTGGTCATCGAGCAGCACGCCCGCGAGGGCAAGGTGCGGCCCGCGACCATCACCATCCGCAGCGGCGACGAGGGCTGGATCATCGACACCCGGTTCACGGCGAACGCCGAGGGTGACGAGATGCTGCGGAACTTCGTCGGGAACCTCTGGCTCAAGGAGGCGGGCGAGCCCGACTGGTACCTGCCGGAGTTCTCGGCCCCGGTGCTCGACGCCATCGAGCGCGGGATCCCGGCCGACTGGGTCCGGACCGAGCACAACGGCCTGACGTTCGCGGTGCCGGAGGGCTGGACCTCGACGGAGACCGAGGGCGAGTTCTCGCCGGGCGTGGAGTGGACCGGGCAGACGGTCATGCACGTGGATCCCGGCATCGACCAGGAGACGCTGAAGCTGTGGACCGACGCCACAGCCGAGGAGAAGGCGCGGGCCGCCGAGGACAAGGACGTGCTCGAGCGGGTGTACGTCCAGGGCGGCAAGCCCGGAGGCAACTGGTGGACGCCGTCCGGAAACCCGGGGTCCCAGATGATCGACGTCCCCGGCGCCGACTACGCCGAGGTGATCCCGACCGCGCACAACGTCGACGGGGAGACCGACTACTACTGGGTCGACATCTACATCCACCAGGAGGACCAGGGCGAGAACCTGTTCCTCGTGGTGGAGTTCGACGGCGGCGAGCAGGGCCTGCGGGATCTCCACACCTTCCTGGGGACGCTGGACTTCCGCCGCTGACCCACCCCGGACAAGCACGTGTCAGACGTACAGGTCACCCCTGTGACCTGTACGTCTGACACGTGCTTCGTCGTGGGGCGGACGGCGCGGCCGCCCCGGCCACGCACAGCCCGGAAAATTTCTCTGAACCAAAATGGAACCTTCGTCCCGGTGAGGCCGTGTTCCGTTCGTGACAGTCACGAGTCCGCGTGTTCGAGCGCCAGAGTCCCGGGCCCCCAAGCCCGTGGTCCTGCGCGTCGTGCGCGCCGACTCCAGCTCTGCGGACGACCTGGAGAACGTGACCACCCAGCAGAACACCCCAGATTCCTCATCCACCTCGACGCCGAGGTCGGCGGCGGAGCTCGCGATCGTGCCGGTCGCGGACGACGGAGACGCCGACCCGGCAGCCACGACCGAGCGCGACCCGGAGCCCGGGCCCGCGGCCGCGTCGAACGGCACCCTCGGCAGGACCAAGGACAGACCTCGCAGGGGAGCGGCCGAACCGGTCCCCGCCACCCGACCGCTCACGGTGGTTCGAGGTGGGTCGGGGGAGCCGGATGACGTACCCTCGCTCCCCGTGCGTACAGACCGGCCGAGGGCCACTCACGCGCGCAGGAACGCACAGGTCTCGAAGAACGAAGAGTTCACCGCGTTCATGCGAGAGGCCAAGGATCCACTGCACCGGATGGCCTTCCTCCTGAGCGGTGACGCCCACCGTGCGGAGGAGCTCACGCAGCAGACCTTCGAGCGCTGCTACCGGCACTGGCACAAGGCCCGCCAGGGCGACCCGCTGGTGTACGCGCGCCGCGTCCTGGCGAACCTGCGTATCGATGCCTGGCGCCGTACGCGGCGCGAGGTGCTGACCGGACCCGACGAGCTGCCGCAGGACGACGTCCGCGTGGCCCGTGCGTCGAGCCGGATGCCCACGCGCACCGTGGACGACCGCGACACCGTCGTGCGCGCCCTCCTGCGCCTCCCGATCAAGCAGCGCCGCGTCGTGGTGCTGCGCCATCTCCTGGATCTCTCGGAGTCCGAGGTCTCGACCGAGCTCGGAATCCCTCTCGGCACCGTGAAGTCCACGGCTTCGCGCGGCCTCGCCCACCTGCGCGCGATCCTCGATCTCGACTCGCTGGGCGGAACGCGATGAACATGAACCTCTCCCACGGCGCGCCCGACGACGACTTCGTCGCCCGGCTCCGCGAGTCGGCGCACGCGTCGGTGCCCGCGTCGACGCTCGACCTGGACGGCGTCCTGCGGTCGAGCCGGCGCAAGCACGCCGTGCGCCGGGCCGGCGTCTCGCTGGCCTCGACGCTCGTGCTGGCCACGGCCGGCGCCGGTGCGGCGGGCGCGCTCCCGGGGATCCCGGGGCTCTGGAGCAGCGCCCCGGTAGAGGTGTCACCCCTCGAGTCGGCGGAACCGATGGCGACGGTCGAGGTCGACCCCCCGCCGCCGTCGGCCACCGCGATCCCGACGCCGGACCTGGCGACGGAGCTCGCGAAGCTCGCGCCCGGAGTGACCTCCGTGGCGCAGCCCGCGGCGTACCGCGTCGACGCGGACACCGCTGTGCTCGACCTCGGCCTCCCCGCCGGAGGGGGCGACCGCTACCTGGCGGTCGTGACCCTGGCGAAGATCGACGGCCGGCACAGCGCCACAGACCTGGAGGTCCTGGCGGGCGGCGACACCGCCCTGCAGAACCTCCGCGCGGGGAACCTCGGTGGAACCCTGCTCTGGCGCGGCGTCACGTCCGACGCGATGGTCCTGCCGTCCGACGGCGGTCCGGCCCTCGTGTTCGGCTTCTCCTCCGGTGCGGAGGAGGGAGACCAGTTCCTGGTCTTCGACGACCCGCAGACCGATGGTGCCGCGGACGCGCAGGGGGCGTCCGCGTCACCGGGGTCCGAGGCCGGTGCGCCCCAGGCGGGCGCGTCGCTCCCGGTCACGCCGTTCGACGTGCTCGGCGACGGCAGCGTGTGGATGCGCGTGCTGCAGGTGGACCGCTCGACGGCGGAGCCGCGCGGCTTCGTCTACGCGAGCCAGGACACCTGGAGCGCGTCCTGGTGCCGCAGCACGTCGCCCGAGTGCGCGGTCATCCACGACGTCGCGGGCAAGACCGTGGCGACGCCGCAGGCCGCGGAACCCACGCCGCTCGTCGCGGAGCTCGCGCCGCTGCTGGTCGAGGACCCGCAGGCGAACGAGGTGCCCGCGATGGAGGCCTGCGTGGCGCAGCGCACGGGCACGAGCTGGACCGCCCCGCCGGGACTCACCGGCAAGGCGTTCTGGCAGGCCCCGAAGGGCGTGGACGCCGATGTCTGGCGGCTGTGCCTGATCGACATCAGCGAGGCGTCGCAGCTCGCCGCGACGGGCGAGATCCTGCCCGACGGCGGTGTGTCGCCCAGCCCGGCTCCGAGCGAGGAGCCGACCCAAGCTCCCGAGAACGAGGATCCCCTCGGTCTCGGTGAACTCCTGGAGGGACTCTTCGGGGGATAAGACTTCCCGGTCCGTGTCTCGTCTGGGGAGATGGCGCGGGCCGGGAACAACCGAGCGGGCCGAGGCAGAATCTGGGGATCTGCCTCGGCCCGCTCATTCTTGTCCTGATCTGACCGAGCTGTTCGGGCTACTCGCCGTCCTCGCAGGCGATGCCGTTGCCGTTCCGGTCGAGGTGCGGCAGGTAGCCGGGCGCCGTGTTGGGCAGGGGCGCCGCGCCCGCGGCGCGTACGGCGTCACAGTTCCAGTAGAAGACGGTCCCGTTGCCGTTTCCGTTCCCGTTCTCCTCCTGTTCCTGCTCCTGCTGTTCCTGCTGCTGTTGCTGTTGTTCCTGCTGCTGCTTGAGCGCGGCCTCCTGCTCCTTGACCTGCGCCTCGCGGTCGCCCAGCGCCTTCTCGCGCTCGGCCACCTCGTCGCGGCGCTTGTCGACCTGCGCCTGGTCGGCCTCGATCTCGGCGCGCGCCTCGTCCATCTGCGACCTGATGTTCTGGGCGTCGGAGATGGCCTGGTTCGCGTCGGCCTGCTGACCGGCCGTGACGACCACGCCGATGATCACACCCAGCGCGAGCCCGGCTATGCCGATGGCGACCATGAGCCCGGCGCCCGGCGGGCGCGAGCCGCTCTGGCGCGACGGGCCGCCGGGGCGCCGGCCGGCGCCCATGGGTCCGGGCGCCACGGTGCCGAGGGGGACGGAGCCGCCCGGTCGGCGGTGCGCGTCGTCGATGCTCAGCGGGCCGGGACCGGCGGCGCCCGGCCGTGGTTCGGGGCCTGCGGCGGCAGGCGTCGTCGCCTTCCGGCCGCCGAGCCCCTTGAGGGCGGCGAGCACGCCTGACGCCGGGCTCTTGGCCTCGGGCGGCGGGGGCGGTGGCGCCATCCCGGACTGCGGTGGGTAGACGGGCTGCGGCCCGGAGCCCGGCCGGGGCGGTCCCGCGGCGGGCGGGGCGCCGATGGGCGCCATCGTCATGGTCGAGCCCATCGCGTCCGCGGGGGCCATGGCGGGCGGCGCCGAGGGCGCGGGCGCCGGACGGCGGGCGGGAGCGTCGATCACCTGGATCGCGACGGTCCTCGTGTCGGCACCCCCGTCCGGGCCGCCGACGGGAGCCGGTGGTGCCGGGGGAGCTGGTGGTGCGAGGGGCGCCGGCGGTGCGGCACCCGTGGGTCCGGAATCGGGCTGGGGGGCGTCGGGGCGGTCGACCCAGTAGTCCCAACCGGGCGGGGCCGGAGGCCACGACGGGTCGGGAGCCCAGGTGGAGTCGGGTCGGAATCCCGGGGGCACCTGCCAACCCGGAGGCGGGTTGAAGCGCACGGGCATGGTTGCTCCTTCGATACGGTCGGCCCCACTATCGGCCATGCAGGCGGGTCGGCGCCAGAACCACTGGCCATGCCGGACATTTCTCCCGCGTGTGGGAGCGACAGTAGCGCGCTCGTGTCAGAGGTCACTGGTAGACCTGGGGGCATGTTCCTCCTGGAGCGCGACGACGCCAGCACGCTCGTGCACTCGGCCAGCGACCTCGTGGTCGCGGGCGAGTGCGAGTTCCGCCTGCTGCGCCGCCTCGACGAGCTCCTGGGCCGCAGCCCGCGCCGGGCGCGGGAGGAGGACGAGATGCTCGCGCGCACGGCGGCCCTCGGTGAGGATCACGAACGCCGCGTCCTCGCCGGGCACCTGCGTACCTTCGGTCCGGCCGACGACGACGGCCCCGGCGGGGTGCTCGAGGTCGCGCCCGCCCGCCGCATGGCGCGGGACGAGCTGGTCGACTCGCACGACCGCACCCTGGCCGCCCTGGAACGGGGCGCGGACGTCGTCTACCAGGCCTCGTTCTTCGACGGGCGGTTCCATGGCCGGGCCGACTTCCTGGTGCGCGACCTGCTGGGGGAGACGGTCCGCCTCGGTGGCTCGGGCGGGGTCGTGCCGCCCGAGCAGTGGCCACGGCACGCCGAGGCGCACGTCTCCCGGCCGCGGTACGCCGTGCACGACTCCAAGCTCGCCCGCCGCACCAAGGTGCGTGCCCTGCTGCAGCTCGCCGCGTACGCGGACCAGCTGATGGCGGCGCGGATCGACCCGACCGACGAGGTGCACCTCGTGCTCGGCACCGGCGAGACCACGTCGCACCGGCTCGCCGACCTGCTGCCGGTCTTCCGCAAGCGGCGCGCCCGGCTGATCGAGGTCCTGGACGAGCACGTCGCCGACACGGGTCCCGTGCGCTGGCACGACGAGCGCTACCTGGCCTGCGGCCGGCTGCGCGACTGCCCGGACTGCGCCGAGGCGGCCCACGAGAGCCGCGACGTGCTGCTCGTCGGCGGGGTGTACGGGGCGCAGCGGGCCAGGCTGTCCGCCTCCGGCATCACCACGATCGACGCGCTCGCGACCGCCGAGGACCCGCCGGACGGCATGGCCGCGGGCCGCTTCGAGGGCCTGCGCGCCCAGGCGCGCCTCCAGCTCGGGCTGGACGACGGCGACGGCTCGGTCGCGCTCGACCACCTGCCCGACGGCGTCGACCCGGAGGGACCCGACGCACGGCTGCGCTGGCAGCTCGTGGCGACCGAGGCGATCGACCGCCTCCCGCCACCGAGCCCGGGCGACGTGTTCTTCGACTTCGAGGGGGACCCCCTGTGGGAGGAGGCGCGGCTGCCCGGCGACGACCAGGCGCCGGCCATGGGCCTCGACTACCTCTTCGGCTGGGTCGAGCGTCCCGGTCCGGACGGCGGCAACCCGCCCTTCCACGGGCTGTGGGCCGACGACCTGGCGGGTGAGCGCGACGCGCTCGTGCGGTTCGTGGACCATCTCCACGCCCGGCTCGCGGAGCACCCGGACCTGCACGTCTACCACTACGCCGCCTACGAGCGGACGCATCTGCTCTCGATCGCGGCGCGGCACGGCGTCTACGAGGACGAGGTGGACCAGCTCCTGCGCGACGGCGTGCTCGTCGACCTCTACGCCGTGGTCCGGTCGTCCCTGCGCATCTCCCACCGGTCGAAGTCGATCAAGAAGCTCGAACCGCTCTACATGCAGGACGATCCGGCGCGCGAGGGTGTCACGAGCGCCACGGCATCGGTCACGGAGTACGCGGAGTACGCGAAGCTGGCAGCTGAGGGGGACTCGCGGGCGGCGGAGCTGCGGCAGCGGATCTTGGACTACAACGAGTACGACTGTCGGTCGACGTTGCGGTTGCTGGATTGGTTGCGGTTCGCGCGGGGGGTGGTCGGGCCTGTTTCGGGTGGTGTGGTCGGGGCGGCCGTGGGAAGCGAGACCCCGCGCGCGGATGCGTTCACGGGCCCCAAGGGGCCCTCCACTTCGGGAACCGATACATCCGCGCGCGGGGTCTCGCTTCCCACGGCCTTCGCGGTCGGGTCGCCTTCGGGGGGTGGTGAGTACGGGGGGAGTGCTGTTGAGCGAGGGGGGCTCGGTTCCGGGGTGGTCCCTGGTGGCGGCGGGGCGGCTCCTGCCGGTGGGGGGAACGGGGAAGCGGCGGCCGGGCGGGGGTTGGCTCGGCGGGAGGGGCGGGAGCGGCGGCTGGCTCTGGCGGGGGAGATCGCGGAGCGGGTCGGGGAGAACCGGGGGGAGCGGTCGCTGGAGGTGCAGGCGCTCGCGCTGCTGGGCGCGGCCGTCGGGTACTACCAGCGGGAGGAGAAGCCGTTCTGGCAGGAGCACTTCGCGCGGCTCGAGCTGCCGCTGGACGAGTGGCCCGGCCGACGGTCGACGTTCCACGTGGAACGTTCGCGCGTGCTGCGGGACTGGAGCGTCGTGGGTCGGGACCGGCTTCCCTCGCGCGAGGTCGAGCTGGTGGGCCGCATGCTCGACGGGTCCCGCATCGACGGGTCCGACCTGGGTGTGGGCGACGCGGTGCACCTCCTGTACGACCAGCCGGTGCCACCGGTGGTCGGCGAGCTGGAGGCGCGGGCCGTGCGCGGCGAGCACTCCGGCGGCGCGATCCTGGCGGTCCGCGAGGAGCCCGAGAGCGACGACGCGCCCCGGGGCCGCGACGTCGTGGTCCTGCGCGAGCGGCTCTCCGGGGGAGCGGAACCGCACGACCAGGCGCCCGTCGCCCTCGCCCCGCAGCGCGGGCCCGCGCACGACGCGCAGGAGCGGGCGACCGAGGACGCCGCCCGTGCGGCGCTCGCCGCGTGGGACGCGGACCGCACCCTGCCCGACGGCGCCGCCGTCGACCTGTTGTGCCGCCGCCCGCCACGGCTGATCGACCCGTCGACGGGGCAGCGCGGCGGGGACCTGCCGGAGCTCACCGGCGCGACCAGCGGGGGAGACGTCGGCGGGCTCCACCTCGAGGCCACGGTGCTCGCCGCCGTCGAGCGGCTCGACCACTCGTACCTCGCGGTGCAGGGCCCGCCCGGGACCGGCAAGACGCATGTCGGCTCGCACGTGGTCGCCCGGCTGGTCGACGCCGGCTGGCGGGTGGGTGTCGTCGCGCAGTCGCACTCGGCGGTCGAGAACCTGCTGAGCTGCCTCGTCGACAAGGCGGGCGTATCCGTCGACGTCGTCGCCAAGAAGCAGCGGGCGAAGGGTGTCGAGAGGGAGCCGGCCGGCCCGTGGCAGGAGCTGACGGGCAGCCAGCTCGCGGACTTCGCCGCCGGCAGCGCCGGCGGCTGCGTGGTGGGCGGCACCGCCTGGGACTTCGCGCACGAGCGCTGGCCCGACGAGGGGCTGGACCTGCTCGTGATCGACGAGGCCGGGCAGTTCTCGCTGGCCGACACCGTCGCCGTCGGCCGGGCCGCCCAGCGCCTCCTGCTGCTCGGCGATCCGCAGCAGCTTCCGCAGGTCAGCCAGGGCCGGCACCCCGAGCCGGTGGACGAGTCGGCGCTCGCGTGGCTCGCGGCCGGCAGCTCCGTGCTGCCCGACGGCCTCGGGTACCTGCTGCCCGAGTCCTGGCGGATGCACCCCGAGGTCTGCGCGGCCGTGTCCCAGCTCTCCTACGCCGGCCGGCTCTCGGCGCACCCCGTCACGACGGAGCGCTCGCTCGACGGCGTGGTCCCCGGCGTGGTGCACGTCCCGGTGGTCCACGAGGGGCGCTCGACGTCGTCCCGGGAGGAGGCCGACGAGGTGGTGCGCCAGGTGCAGGGTTTCGTCGGCCGCACGTGGGACCCAGGAGCCGGGCGCCCGGCCCGGCCGCTGGGCCCCGACGACGTCGTGGTGGTCGCGGCCTACAACGCGCAGGTGCACACGGTGCGCCTCGCCCTGCGCGCCGCAGGCCTCGGTGGGGTGCCCGTCGGCACCGTCGACATGTTCCAGGGCCGGGAGGCGCCGGTGGCGATCCTGACGCTCGCCGCCTCGGCCCCCGAGAACGTCTCCCGCGGGATGGGCTTCCTGCTCGCGCGCAACCGCATCAACGTGGCGGTGTCGCGCGCGCAGTGGCGGGCCGTCGTGGTCTCGTCTCCCCGCCTCACCGACTACCTGCCCGGCGACCTGGAGGCCGACGGCGTACGCCACCTCATGGAGCTGGGCGGCTTCCTCCGCCTCATCGGCGCCTGACGCACCCGGTCCGGGCGGGACGGGTCAGAACTCGCCGCCGCCGAAGTCACCGCCGCCGAAGTCGCCACCGGCATCCCCGCCGCCGAACATGTCGCCGAAGAACCCGCCGCCGCCGTCCCCACCGGCGTCTGCCCCGGCATCGGCTCCCGCGTCGCCGCCCTCGGCGCCGGCCGCCTCGACGGGCTCGCCGCCGGCCTCCTCGCCGCCGCCCTCGCCGCCGCCCTCGCCGCCGCCCTCCTCACCGGCGAAGTCCTGCGCCGGGTCGCCGAAGGAACTGCCGAACATCATGTCCGCCACGGCCGAGCCGATGACCATGCCACCGATGGTGCCGAGCATGCTCGCGCCGAGCATCGAGCCGAAGCCCGGGCCGCGGCTCGCGCCGAAGTTCCGCTCGAGGGTGCCGGGGTTGCGCATCTCGGCGCGGGTGGCCATGTGGGCCAGGTCGCGCGGATCGTCCGACGTCGCGCGCTCGTTGGGCGGCACGGTCTCGCTGAGCTGGGCCAGCACCTGGTTGCGCTGCTCGGGCGTGAGCTGCGCGAACGCCTCGGCGTGCGCCTCCTCGACCCGGTCCGGCGGAGCCGTGCGCAGCAGGTAGCGGTAGCGCTCGATCGCCACCTCGTCCTCGCTGCGTCCCGTGCTCGCGGCGGACCCGTAGACGGGGGCCGTGCCGTAGGCCGGGGTCTGACCCGGGGTCTGCTGGTACTGGGGCCGCGGCGTGCCGCCGCCCTGGTACATGCCGGGTGTCTGCTCGCGCGGCTCGCGGCCGAGCAGTCGGTCGAGGAAGCCCATTGATCTCAGTCCTTCGTGAGGTTCGGTCCTGACGGTCCACCCCGGTCAACGGCGTGCCGTGGCCCAGGGTTCCCGGTCATCGTCCCTCCGCGACACGAACAGGACATGACGAAGGCCCGGCCACCGAGGTGACCGGGCCTTCGTGCTGTGTCAGCCGGGAGCGTCAGCCCTCGACCGAGCCCTCGATCGCACGGTCGAACACGAGCGTGTTGTCGTCGGCGTAGCTGTAGACACCGATGAACGCGGACGACGGGTCGTTGTCCTCGTTGATCGGGCCGATGCCGGAGACGCCCGTGTAGTGGATGTCGTCGCCGGCCTCGAGCGCCGCGACGCCCTCCTCGAAGGTGGACACCTCGGTGCCGCCGTCCGCACCGGACACGGAACGGATCTGGGCGGCGATGTCGGTACCGGTGGTCGACTCGGCCTTCACCGCGGCCAGCGCGGCGAGGATCACGGCGTCGTACGACTCAGCGGCGTAGGCGTAGTCGGTCAGCGGCTCGCCCTCGTTCTCCTCGTACCAGCCGCTCGCCGCGTCCTTGAACTCCTGCGCGGGGTCGGCGCCGGGGATGGTGCCGACGACGCCCTTGAGCGTCCCCGGGTCGAAGTCCTTGGAGTAGTCGGCGGTGTTGCCGTCGCAGAGGTACGTGGTGCCGTCGAAGTCCCAGCCCTGGGAGACGAGCTCGGCGATGGCTGCCTTGGTCTCCTCGAACGCGAGGATGACGATGGCGTCCGGCTTGGCGGCCAGAGCGTCGGTGACGATCGACGAGAAGTTGGTCTCGCCCGGGGCGAACTCCTCGCCGGAACCCGTGGCGCCGTAGACGGCCTCGGCGCCTCCGGCCTCGATGGACTTCTGCACGTTGTCGCGCAGACCGGTGCCGTAGGTCTCGTTCTGCACGAGGAAGGCGACCTTCTGGTGGCCGCCGTCGAGCACGAGCGAGCCGAGCGCCGCACCCTGCACGGTGTCCGGCGGAGCGGTACGGGTGAACAGGTCGCTCACGCCGGAGAGCTCCGTGGCGGTGTTCGCGGGCGAGATCTGGAGAACCCCGGCCTCGGTGAACTGGTCCACCACGTTCTGGGACACGGACGAGGACGCCGCGCCGATGGCGACCTGGACGCCCTTGCCGATGAGGTCGGTGGCCGTGTTCGTCGACACGCTCATGTCGGTCGAGTCACCGGAGTCACCGCCCTCGAGGGTCACGTCCTCGCCCAGCACACCCCCGGCGGCGTTGATGTCGTCGACGGCAAGTCCGACGCCCGCGACCTCGGGCGGACCGAGGTAGGCAAGAGAGCCGGTGATCGGGAGGATGGTGCCGACGACGAGCGGCTCGGTGGAGCCCCCGCCCTCTCCATCGCCAGAACCCGAGGTGGAGCAGGCTGCCAAGCCCACGCTGAGGACTGCCGCTAGCGCGAGCCCGCGCGCAGCCGTGGAACGTCGAATCATGTCTGCTGTTCCCCTTCAAGCGGGAGTGGATCTGACGGCGCACTTTGCTCCGTCGTGGTCGCTGAAAGTAGTCACCTTGTGTGACGCCTGTGTCACGAATCCCCCACCCCGACCAAGATTGTTACGAGGACGTGACCCACATCACCCTAGACCCAAGGAAAGTTCATCCAGTCGCCCGCCGGACGCACCTCACGGAGATTGATCGGGCTTTCCTGGGCACGGGCAGGTACGCTTGGCGTGTTGCAGTGCCTCGATCGTTCTTCCAAGAGATGACGACGACACCGTGATTACAGCGATCCCGAAGGCCGGGGTCGTCGCATCTTGCAAGGAGCAGTACATGGCATTCGGAACCGTCAAGTGGTTCAACGCCGAGAAGGGCTTCGGGTTCATCGCACCCGAGGACGGTGGGCAGGACGTGTTCGCCCACTTCAGCGCGATCCAGTCGAGCGGCTACCGCTCGCTGGAGGAGAACCAGCGCGTCGAGTTCGACGTGAAGCAGGGCCCGAAGGGCCTCCAGGCGGAGAACATCCGCCCGATCTGATCTCTGACAGCCGACACGGCGGGCTCGTGAGCCCGCCCGGTTGTACTACGAAGGCCCGGTCACCTTTCGAGGTGACCGGGCCTTCGGCCTGCCCGCTCCCGGGGAGCGTCGAGGCCGAGACCGTCGCCGGCTGCTCGGGCGGGAGAATGGGCGGGTGCAGCACTTCGCCTCCGACAACTACGCCCCCGTCCACCCCGAGGTCATGGCCGCGGTCGCCGCGGCGAACGACGGCGCGGCCGTCGCGTACGGCGACGACCCTGTCTCCGCCCGCCTGCAGCACCGCGCCGAGGAGGTGTTCGGCGAGCGGGCCCGCATCTTCCCCGTCCTGAACGGCACGGGCGCGAACGTCATCAGCCTCATGGCCGCCGCCCCGCGCTGGGGCGCGGTGATCACCAGCGACGTCGCGCACGTCCACACCGACGAGAACGGGGCGCCCGAGCGGGTGGGCGGCCTCAAGATCCTCGCCGTACCGAGCAGGCACGGTCGCATCGGGCCCGACGCCGTGGACCGCTACGCCGGCGACCTCGGCGACGTGCACCGCGCGCAGCCCGCGGTGCTGAGCCTCACCCAGGTGACCGAGCTCGGCACGGTCTACTCCGTGGCCGACCTCAAGCTGCTCGCCGACACCGCCCACGCGGCGGGCCTGCGCGTGCACGTCGACGGCTCGCGCCTCGCGAACGCCGCGGCGACCCTCGGCGTCGGGCTGCGGGAGATCACCACCGACGTCGGCGTGGACATCGTGTCGCTCGGCGCGGCGAAGAACGGCGGCATGCTCGGCGAGGCCGTGGTGGTCCTGTCCGACGACGGCGCCGCGGCCGGTCCGGCGGGGGCGGCACCGTCCGAGGCGGTGCCGTACCTGCGCAAGGCGACGATGCAGCTCGCGTCCAAGACCCGGTTCGTGTCGGCCCAGCTCCTCGCGCTGCTCGGCGAGCCGGGCACGCCGACGTCCGGCACGCCGGCGTCCGCCGCGACGCCGTCCGGCAGCGCCGAGGGCGGGCCGCTGTGGCTGCGCAACGCGGCGCACTCCAACGCGATGGCCGCGCGCCTGCGCGCGGGCATCGAGGCGGCGGGTCTGCTGGAGCCCGGGGTGGGGGTCGACCTGCGGTACCCGACCGAGGCGAACGTCGTGTTCGCGACGCTGCCCCGCGTGGCAGCGGACCGCGTGCGCGAGCACGCCCGCTTCTACGACTGGGCGCCGGGGGAGACCGCCGACCGGGTCGAGGTGCGCTGGATGTGCGCGTGGGACACCACGGAGGCGGACGTCGACGCGTTCGTGCGGGTGGTCGGCGCGGCGCTCTGACCCGACCCGATTGCACGTCGGGACCACGACGGGGTGAGACTGATGGTCATGACCCGCTTTCGCCCTGCCGGCCTGCTCGCCGCGACCGTGCTCACGGTCGCCGCGCTGGCCGCGGGTTGTTCCGCTCCGGCCGGTGAACCCGGACCGACCTCCCTCCCCGGACCCTCCCAATCGAGTGCGCGGCCGAGCCCGTCGCCGAGCAGCCCGTCGCCGAGCGGCTCGCCGTCCGGCAGCCCGTCGCCGTCGGACGGTGCGGTGTCGCCGGCGCCCGGTGCGACGCCGTCCACGCGGCCCACCCCGGAGCCGACGCCCGGCGAGCCCGACCTGTCGCTCGTGGCCGGCTGGAGCCTGGAGCAGAAGGTGGGCCAGGTCGTGATGGTCGGCCTGCCCGTCAAGGGCCCGTTCCAGCCGACGTTCGACATGATCGAGAGCCGGCAGATCGGCGGCGTCTTCCTGCACGGTCGTACCCACGCCGGCCGGCAGCCGGTGAAGAACCTGGTGGACGCCGCGGTGGCGGCGTCCACCTCGCCGGTACCCCTCTTCGTCGCCACCGACCAGGAGGGCGGCGAGGTACAGGTCCTGCGGGGGCAGGGCTTCAGCGACATGCCCAGCGCGCTCGACCAGGCCGAGCTGTCCGCACCCGACCTGCGCGCCCGGTCCCTGACCTGGGGCCAGGAGCTGGCCGCCGCGGGCGTGAACCTCAATCTCGCGCCGGTGATGGACCTGGTCCCGCAGCAGAGCGCGGCGTCGAACGCGCCGATCGGCGCCTTCGGGCGCAACTACGGGTACACGCCGGAGTCCGTGATCGCCCACGGCAACGCGTTCGCCGAGGGGCAGCGGGACGCGGGCGTGCAGACGTCGATCAAGCACTTCCCGGGGCTGGGCCGGGTCACCGGGAACACGGACACCACCGCCGGCGTGACCGACACGGTGACCGGGCCCGACGACCCGTCGGTGGCGGTGTTCGACGCCGGCATCAAGGACGGCTCGGGCCTGGTGATGATGTCGTCCGCGATCTACACCCGGATCGACCCGGACGCGCCTGCGGTGTTCAGCCCCACCGTGGTGGGTTTGGTCCGCGAGCACGGGTTCGACGGCGTGATCATCACCGACGACCTGTCGGCGGCGGTGCAGGTCGAGAGCGTGCCCCCGGGGGAGCGGGCGGTCCGTGCCGTCGACGCCGGGGTGGACGTGGTGCTCGCGTCCGCGCGGCCGTCCGTGGCCCCGGCCATGGTGGACGCGCTGGTCCAGGCCGCGAAGGAGGACCCGGCCTTCGCCGCCAGGATCGACGCGGCCGCGGCCCGGGTGGTCGCGGCCAAGGCCGGCCTCTGAGGTCTCAGAGGCCGGCCAGGCCCAGCACGTCCAGCGTCCAGGCGTGCTCGAACGCCACCTGCTCCCAGGCGGAGTAGCGCCCCGAGACGCCGCCGTGCCCGGCCGACATCTCGATCTTGAGCATCGCCGGCGCCCCCGCGGCCTGCAGCCGGGCCACCCACTTGGCCGGCTCCACGTACAGCACGCGGGTGTCGTTGAAGCTCGTGGTCGCGAGCACACGGGGGTAGCGCGAGGCGTCGTCGGCCACGTTCTCGTACGGCGTGTACGAGCGCATGTACGCGTACACCTCGGGGTCGTTCAGCGGGTCGCCCCACTCGTCGCGCTCCGTGACGGTCAGGGGCAGCGTCGGGTCGAGCATCGACGTCAGCGCGTCGACGAACGGCACCCCGGCCAGCACCCCTGCGAACAGCTCGGGCGCCAGGTTGGTGGCCGCGCCGACGAGCAGCCCGCCGGCGCTGCCGCCGTCGGCCACCATGCGGTCGGACGCCGTCCAGCCGGTGGCCACCAGGTGGCGGCCGCAGGCCACGAAATCGGTGAACGTGTTGCGCTTGGCGGCCAGCTTGCCGTCGTCGTACCAGGAGCGGCCCATCTCGCCGCCGCCCCGGACGTGCGCGACGGCGAAGACGACCCCGCGGTCGAGCAGGCTCAGGCGGGCGATCGAGAAGTACGGGTCGATCGAGTACTCGTACGCGCCGTACCCGTACAGGAGCAGGGGTGCGGGCTCGGCGGGAGCCGGGTCGGCCGAGCCGGCCGGGTCGGCGAACTGCACCTTGTCCTTGCGCCAGACGAGCGAGACCGGCACGCGCGTCCCGTCCTCGGCGACGGCCCACTCCCGGCGCTGGTCGTAGTCACCGGCGTCGTACCCGCCGAGCACCGGCTGCTGCTTGAGCAGCGTGCGCTCGCCGGAGGCGACGTCGTACAGGTAGAGCGACGACGGCGTGACGAACGACGTGTAGCCCACCTTGAGGTTGGGCTGCTCCCACACACCCACGCCCGCGCCGACCGACTCCAGCGGCTGACCGAAGGAGATCTCCTGGAAGTCCCAGGTGACCGGGCCGCTCGCCGGGAGCTGGAGCACGGCCGAGCGGGAGATCGCCCCGCGGCGGTAGTAGAGCACCGCGTAGCGCTCGCTCGCGCTCACGCCCTCCAGGCGCACCTCGGGGTCGTGCGGCACGACGACGGCCGCGGCCTCCGGGGTGATGTTCTCGCCGCGTGCCGGGACGGGCGACGCGACCAGCTCGAAGTTCAGCGCGTCCTGGTTGTGCAGGATCAGCAGGGCGTCCTCGGGCTCGCCCGTCGACCCAGGCAGCACCGCGTGCTCCACCGAGTACTCGACGCCCTCGCGGCGCGGCCAGACGACGCGGAACTCGCCCGTCGGGTCGTCGGCCTCCAGCAGCCA
The DNA here is from genome assembly GCF_040655935.1 of Promicromonospora sp. NPDC050262. NCBI lineage: Bacteria > Bacillati > Actinomycetota > Actinomycetes > Micrococcales > Promicromonosporaceae > Promicromonospora > Promicromonospora sp. NPDC050262. The sequence goes on from NZ_JBFAKX010000010.1 coordinate 211,640, forward strand.
CGACTCGCTCGTCACCTTCGAGCCGAGCTCGATCTGCAGGTACTTCTTGGACCGGGACAGGCCCACGCCCACCCAGTACCGCTCGTCGGGCTCCTCGAACACCAGCACGTCGTCGGACCCGGTGGTGGCACCGAGCCGGTGCCGCCAGACCCGCCAGGGCCGCCAGGCGTCGTCCACGGTCAGGTAGAAGACGTGCTCGCCGTCGGGGGTGAACATGGCGCCGGGCGCGGTGTCGCGCACCTCGTCGCGGAGGTCCTCGCCGGTGGCCAGGTCGCGGACGCGCAGCGTGTAGCGCTCGTCGCCCGCCGTGTCGGTCGCGTACAGCAGCCGGGTGCCGTCGTCGGAGACGTCGAGCGAGCCCAGGGCGAAGAACTCGTGCCCCTCGGCCTCGGCGTTCTGGTCCAGCATGACCTGCTCGCCCGGCACGGGCTGCCCGGGCTCGAGCACGCGGGGCGTCCAGTCGTCCGGGCCGGCGACCGGGTACCGCGCGTGGATCGGGTACTGCTGGCCCTCGACCGTGCGGGCGTAGTACCACCAGTCGCCGTCGCGCGCGGGGACCGAGAGGTCGGTCTCGAGAGTGCGCCCCTTGATCTCGTCGAACAGGGTCTGCCGTAGCGGCGCCAGGTGCTCCTGACGGTCGAGGGTCCAGGCGTTCTGCGCCTCCAGGTGCGCCACGACCTCGGGATCCTCCTTGTCGCGGAGCCACTCGTAGTCGTCGGTGAAGGTGTCGCCGTGGAAGGTGCGCTCACGGGGGCGGCGCACGGTGAAGGGTGGCTCGGACGGCGGGAGGACCCGCACGGAACCGTTCGGTCGATCGGCCGCCGGGGCGGCCGCTGGGGGAGTCATGGCGTCGTCGGACACCGCGTCAGCCTAACCGTGCCGACGCCCCCGCGACGGGGCATCCCACGCCCTCTCCCTGCCCTCGACGATGGCACTCCGTGACCTTGGTGTGACCAACGGGTGTAACGAGTGACACATGGCACGGCTACACTCGCCGCACGCCGATGGCATCAGTTTGATGCAGGCCTGGTTAAGCAGGACTGAATCATGCTGGTGTCGTATCGGCACCGAGACCTCGGAGCATCACACACCAGAACCGACGGAGGACCCGGCAGATGACAGCCGACCGACCGAACCTCGCGACGGCCGCGCGCAGGCTGCTGGCCACGCTCGCGGCCGCGGCCATCCCTGCCGCGATCGCCGCGGCACCAGCGATGGCTGCCACTGCGCCCGCCGACTGCACACCCGACGACACGACGGCCTGCGTCGTGGCGATCGTCCTGGACGCGGAGAACAACCCCGTCCCCGACGTGGGCGTGACCATCTCCGGCGCGGGGTTCGAGACAGACGTGACCAGCACCCAGGAGGGGCCGGCGTCCGTGGAGGTGCCGCAGGTCGGTACCTACACGCTCACCCTCGACGAGGAGACCGTCCCCGACGGGCTCTTCCCGGACGCCACCGAGCTGCAGGTCACGGCACAGACCGGTAGCTCCGCGCGCGCGGCGTTCCGGCTGGGCACCACGCCCCCCGAGAGCACCGAGCCCAGCGGGGGCGCCACCACCGCCCCGAGCGAGGGCGAGCCCACGGACGCGGCCTCCGGCCCCGCAGCCGGGGACGAGGGCCTCGGCGGAGCCGGCACCACCACCACCGAGGGCGGCGGCCCCTCTCTCGCGCAGATCTGGCAGCAGTTCGGCTCCGGCATCCGGTTCGGCCTGCTGCTCGCCCTGGCCTCGGTGGGCATCAGCCTCATCTACGGCACGACCGGCCTGTCGAGCTTCTCGCACGGCGAGCAGGTGACGCTGGGCGCCATGTTCGGCTTCATCGGCATCAACTGGCTGCACATGCCGGTCTGGCTCACCGTGATCGGCGTGATCGTGGTCTGCGCCGCCACCGGCTGGCTGCAGGACGCCGCCATCTGGGGCCCGTTGCGCCGGCGCGGTACCCCCGTCACGCAGATGATGATCGTGACCATCGGCCTGTCGCTCGCGCTGCAGTACGCCATCCAGATGGTCATCGGCGGCCGGTCGCACCGCGTGCTGCCGCAGAACCCGAAGCCGCTGGAGATCGCGGGCATCACGCTCAGCACCGCCTCGTGGATCTCGATGCTCGTCGCGGTCGTCGTGATCTTCTTCATCGCGTGGTTCCTCACCCGCACCCGGACCGGCCGCGCCACCCGCGCCGTCTCGGACAACACGGCGCTCGCGGCGGCCACCGGCATCAACCCGGACCGCATCATCCGCGTCGTCTGGACCATGTCCACGGGCTTCGCGGGCCTGGCGGGCATGCTGCTGGCCATCTCGTTCGGCTCGTTCAACTGGTCGCTCGGCATGCTGCTGCTGCTCCTGATGTTCGCCGCCGTCACCCTCGGTGGCCTGGGCACGGCCTACGGCGCCCTGCTCGGCTCCCTCGTGATCGGCCTCGTCGTCGAGATGTCCACCCTCATCCCCGGAATGCCGAGCGACCTGCGCTACGCCTCGGCACTCGTGATCCTCATCCTCGTGCTGCTGTTCAGGCCGCAGGGCCTGCTCGGCCGCGCCGAGCGGATCGGCTGAAAGGAGAACCATCATGGAACTGAGCCGCATCCTCACCCAGGCGCTCGCCGAGCTCATCGCTCCGACCACGGCCGCCATCGCGCTGGCCGCCATCGGCCTCAACCTGCACTTCGGGTTCACCGGCCTCCTCAACATGGGGCAGGCAGGCTTCATGCTGCTGGGCGCCTACGGCTTCGGCATCGCCACGATCTCGGGCGCGCCGTTCTGGCTGGCCCTGCTCATCTCGCTCGCGGCGGGCGCGCTGTTCGCGCTCATCCTCGGCGCACCCACGCTGCAGCTGCGTGGCGACTACCTCGCGATCGTGACCATCTCGGCCGCGGAGATCATCCGAATGCTCGGCCGTGCCACCGTCTTCCAGGAATGGACCGGCGGCGCGGCGGGGCTCACGGGTGGTTCGTTCAAGGCGACGTTCCAGGAGCTCTCGTTCCTGCCGGCGGCGCCCGAGCGTGGTGCGTTCGGCCCGCTCGAGTACGTGTTCACCGGATCCGACTCGTGGTGGACCCGCCTGTTCTCGTGGGCCGTGGTGCTCATCGCCGTCCTCTTCGTCTGGCTCCTCACGCGCAGCCCGTGGGGCCGCGTGCTCAAGGGCATCCGCGAGGACGAGGACGCCGTCCGCGCACTGGGCAAGAACGTCTTCTCCTACAAGATGCAGGCGCTGGTGCTCGGCGGCATGTGCGGATCGCTCGCCGGCATGCTGTACGTGCTGCCCAGGTCGGTCGCGCCCGACGCCATGGGGCGTTCGCTGACGTTCTTCGCGTGGACGGTCCTGCTGCTCGGCGGCGCCGCCACCTTGTTCGGCCCGGTCCTGGGGTCCATGCTCTTTTATGCGGTCTACATGTTGCTCCGCGCGGGTATGCGCGAGGGTCTGGAAGGCGTGGTGACGGCCACGATGGTGGAGCAGATCGGTGGTCTGCTCGTCGGCGTGACCCTCATGCTGCTCGTCATCTTCCGCCCACAAGGAATCCTGGGGAACAAGAAGGAGCTCGCCTTCGATGTCCGATGAGACGACAGAGAACAAGGTGGCCGAGGTGACCGACGTGCCCGAGGCGGCCGAGGCGACGGACGTGCCCGCGAGCACCGTCGAGGCGCTCGAGACCGTCGAGCGCAGCGACACCGAGGCCGCCAAGGCCGCGGAGCACGTCCTGGCCGCGGTCGAGCCGAAGGTCGGCGTGAGCAAGCCGGACCCGATCCTGCTCGTCGACGACGTGCAGCGCCGGTTCGGTGGCATGACCGCCGTCGACGTCGACCACCTGGAGGTCCAGCGCGGCGTCATCACGGCCCTCATCGGCCCGAACGGCGCCGGCAAGACGACCTTCTTCAACCTGCTCACAGGCTTCGACAAGCCCAACCAGGGCTCGTGGTCCTTCGAGGGCAGGTCTCTGGGCGGCGTCAACGCCGCCAAGGTGGCGCGCAACGGCATGGTCCGCACGTTCCAGCTCACCAAGGCGCTGTCGCGCCTGACGGTGCTGCAGAACATGCTGCTCGCCGCGATGGACAACCCGGGCGAGAACCTCTTCGGCTCCCTGGTGAAGCCGCTGTGGGCGGGCACCGAGAAGCGCAACACCGAGAAGGCGCTCGAGATCCTGGCGCGGTTCAAGCTCGACACCAAGAAGGACGACTTCGCCGGCTCGCTGTCCGGCGGTCAGCGCAAGCTCCTGGAGATGGCGCGGGCCCTGATGACGGACCCGACCATGATCATGCTCGACGAGCCCATGGCCGGCGTGAACCCGGCCCTGGTGCAGTCGCTGCTGCACCACATCCAGGCCCTGCGCGACGACGGCATGACCGTGCTGTTCGTGGAGCACGACATGCACGCCGTGCGGCACATCTCCGACTGGGTGGTGGTCATGGCGGAGGGCAGGATCGTCGCCGAGGGGCCGCCCAAGTCCGTCATGCAGGACCAGGCCGTCGTCGACGCCTACCTGGGTGCGCACCACGACACCGACCTCGGGGACGACTCGCTGCTCGACCCCGCAGTGCTGGCCCGGCTCGAGGCCGAGGAGGAGAAGCGATGAACGACGCGGCCAAGACCGAGAAGCGGGAGATCCTGCTCAAGGCGACCGACATCGTGGCCGGGTACCTGCCGGGTGTGAACATCCTGAACGGGTGCAACCTGGAGGTCGCCAAGGGCGAGCTCGTGGGCATCATCGGCCCCAACGGCGCCGGCAAGTCCACGCTGCTGAAGTCCCTGTTCGGCCTGGTCCACGTCCGCTCCGGCAGCGTGACCCTGGGCGGCGAGGACATCACCAACCACAAGGCGAACAGCCTCGTGTCGCAGGGTGTCGGGTTCGTGCCGCAGAACAACAACGTGTTCCCCTCGCTCACCGTCGAGGAGAACATGCGGATGGGCGTGTACCTGCGGCCCAAGGTGTTCGCCGAGCGGTTCGAGTTCATCACCGACCTGTTCCCCACCCTGGGCGAGCGGCGCGCGCAGCGTGCGGGCGCCATGTCGGGCGGTGAGCGGCAGATGGTCGCCATGGCCCGCGCACTGATGATGAACCCGTCGGTGCTGCTCCTCGACGAGCCGTCCGCCGGGCTGTCGCCGGTGCGTCAGGACGAGACGTTCCTGCGCACCCGGATGATCAACAAGGCGGGCGTGTCCGTGGTCATGGTCGAGCAGAACGCCCGGCGCTGCCTGCAGATCTGCGACCGGGGGTACGTGCTGGACCAGGGCAAGGACGCTTACACGGGGACGGGCAAGGAGCTGCAGTCGGACCCGAAGGTGATCTCGTTGTACCTGGGCACGTTGGCGGAGGACGTCGACAAGGCGTCCTGATCGTTGTGGTTCCGCCCGCCGGAGGGGCGGGAGACGTGCGGCCGGCCTCGCTCACGGGCCCCAGGGGGCCCTCCGCTACGGCTTGACGGCCGGCCGCACGTCTCCCGCCCCTCCGGCTCTTCCTTTGGGTCACCGTGCCCGGGGGTGGGGTGGCGGGGGGTGAGCCGTTCGGTGGTGGGGAACTGTCGACTGGAGCGTGCTGTCTTTCAGAGCTTGAGGTCGGTCCAGGTGAGGCGGTGGTCGCTGCTCGGGAACGGGTAGACGCCCGTGAGCCGGGACAGCGGGTCGGCCGCGGCCGGCCAGAAGACGCCCGCGCCCCGGACGCGCAGGTCGCGCGACGGGAGCACGTAGTCGACGCGGAGGTTGCCCGGCGTCGTGTCCGCGAAGTCGGCCGTGTCGAACGCCGGGTCGCCCTCGTGGGTCAGGTTCGCGCCGGCCTGCAGCGCCGAGGCCTCCGGGGCGCCCGCCGACGTCGGCCGCGGGTCGGTGACGCGGGGGTGGCGCAGCAGCTGGTCGATCGCCGGGACGCCGTCGCTGCCCGTGGCGGAGTCGCCGTCGAGCGGGTCGGCGTTGTAGTCGCCCACGATCACGAACGACGAGCCGGGCCGCAGCCCGCCACGCCGGCCCTCGTCGTCGTACACGTAGCGCGCCGCGCGGCCGCCGCGCACGTAGTCGGCCCAGAACCGGATCTCGTCGTGGTTGCGCAGACCGTTGCGGTCCTCCGCGCCGTCGAACGACGGCGGGGTCGGGTGCGCCGCGAGCACGTGCACCGTCTCGTGGCCCACGCGCACCGGCACGTCCCAGTGCGACTTGGACGACAGGGGCAGCACCGCCAGCTCCTCGGCCGAGTACCAGTCGGCCGGGGCATCGGTGGCGGGGTCGTCCGGCAGGAGCGCGCCCGGCATGTCCTGCCACCTGAAGTTCTGGAACGTGCGGACGTCGCGGTGCTGGATCGGGTACTTGGACAGCACGACCATGCCGTACTGCCCCGGGAAGAGGCCGAAGCCCAGCGCGTCGTCGCCGCCCCCGACGGTCCCGTCGTTGTTCGGGTCGAACCCGCTCGGGATCCCCGTGTTGGACGGCGCGACGAACGCGTACGGGTACTCCACCGGGCGGCCCGTGCCCTGCGGCACCTCCAGGTAGTTCTCGCGGAACAGGTCGGCCGCGGCGTACGGGTCGGCGTCGCCCGAGTAGTCGAACTCGTTGAGCAGCACGATGTCCGGGTTCGCGTGCTGGATCACCTCGGCCACCGTCGCCGCCTGGACGTCGTCGCCCGTGGACAGGTCGGCGACGAGCTCGCCCTCGGTCGCGCGGTTGAGCGACAGGTTGTAGGTCGCGGCGCGCAGGGTCCGGGGCTTGGCGTGGTGCCGGTCCGGCGTGGCAGACGTCGCGGTCGACGCCGCTCCGTCCGCCGTCGGGCCCGCCGTCGGACCGGTCGGTGTAGTGCCTGCCGAGGCCGTGCTCGCCGAGGCGAGGAAGGCCCCGGCCAGCAGGGCCGCTGCCGCGGCCGCGCCGGTCAGGCGCGAGGGGGTGCTGGCTCGCATGACTGCTCCTTCGTCGGGGTGTCGTGCGCGGGTGGTCCGCGTCAGACACCGTAGGACGGCGCCCGCTCGTGCGGGTGAACGGTGCGTGAACAGCCCCGCCGGCGCGGCGCCGCGTGCCGTGGCGGAGGTGGCTCGGCGGGCCGTGATCGAATCGTTGTGCGCTCGCCACCAGTACGGACGTTCGAGACGGTAGTTTTCCGGGGCGGCCGGAGGTGGCCGCGGCGAGGGCGTCCGCCGTCGTGCCGAACCCAAAGGAAGAACTTGATGATCCGCACCCTCCGTCCCGCCCGCCGTCCGGCCCGGCTGCTGGCCGCCGCGGCCGCAGCGACCGTGTCGCTGACCCTGCTCTCCGGCTGCTCGGTCCTCGACGGGATCCTGTCGAGCGGCGAGGCCCCGCGTGACGAGCCGGGCGGCGAGATCACCGCCTCCGCCGACGCGGACGCGTTCGAGATCCTGAAGGGCGACTGCATCGACCTGGAGGCCCTCGACGGTTACGGCGAGTCCGCGGAGGGTGAGGACTTCGAGGTCGAGTCGGTGCCCGTGGTGCCGTGCGCCGAGGAGCACACCGGCGAGGTCTACGCCGAGCTCATCATGGAGGGCGACGAGTACCCGGGCGACGACGCCATGTCGAAGAAGTTCGACGAGTGGTGCTACGACGAGTTCGAGAAGTTCGTGGGCATCTCGTACGACGAGTCCGTCTACGGCTACACCGGCTTCTACCCGACCCAGGCCACCTGGGAGCAGCTGAACGACCGCTCCCTGCAGTGCATCGTCAGCTCCGAGGAGCCGTTCACGGGCAGCCTCAAGGGCGCCGCGGAGTAATTCCCGGCACGTCGACGTGCGGCATCGCGGTCCGCCGGGCCGCGATCCGCACGTCGACCGCGACGACCACGAGCGCGGCGAGCACGAAGAACGCCCCGACCAGGGGCACCGTGTCGATGCCGACCGTGGCCACCACGAGTGCCCCGAGCGCTGCCCCGCCGCCGATCCCGATGTTGAACACCGAGCTCGAGATCGCGGTCGCCGACTCGGTGGCGCCCGGGGCGACCTGCATGGACAGGAACGACAGAGCCGGCGGGATCGCGCTGAACGCGAGGCCGAACAGGGCCAGGCCCGCCAGGGCGACGGCCGGGACGTGGCCCAGCGACCACAGCAGCACCAGCGCGCCGGTGAGCAGGCCGAGCGCCACGAGCACCGTCTGCCACGGCCGCCTGTCGAGCACCTGGCCGATCAGCAGGGTCCCCGCCAGGCCCGCGGCGCCCTGGCCCAGCAGCAGCGCGCTCAGGTATCGGTCGGGGAACCCCGCCGTCTCCAGCAGGAACTGGGTGACGAACGTGATCATCATGAACCCGCCCGTCACGAGCAGCACCGTGACCACCATGAGCACCACGAAGCGGCGCATGCTGGGGTGCGTGCCGGTGGCCGTGCCGCTCTGCTCGGCGTCGACGTCCGGCATGGCGATCGCCATCGCGAGGCACGCCAGCAGGCTCACCACGGAGAACACGAGGAACGCGGTGCGCCAGCCCGCCTGCTGGCCCACCCAGGTGCCGAGCGGCACGCCGAGCAGCGGAGCGAGCGAGTTGCCGATGGCGAGGCGCGCGATCATCTTGCCGCGGACGGCGGGCGCGAACAGGCTCGCGGCGGCGGGCGTGACGACCGACCAGAACAGCGCCTGGCCCAGCGCCGTGACCATGCGCGCGGCCATCAGGTCCACGTAGCCGGCGGCGACCGCCGACCACAGAGTCCCGACGGTGCACACCGCGGTGGTCGCCGCCAGCACCCAGCGGCGCGGGAACCGGCGGGTCAGGCGCGAGAGCGGCAGCGACGCGAGCACGACGACGGCGGCGTACGCCGTGACCAGCAGCCCGACCTCGGACGTGCTGCGGCCCAGGTCGGGGGCGATGAGGGTGAGCAGCCCGCCCGGCAGGTTCTCCGCCGTCACGAAGGTGAAGGCGCTCACCGAGAGCGCGATCAGCGCGACGACCGCGCGGCGCTGGTCCACCGGAGGTGCGGCAAAGGCCGCTGCGGCGGCAGGACTGTTCGCGGTCATGTGGTCTCCGGCGGGTCGACGGGCGTGGGCTCACCCGGACGACGAGCCGGCCCGGCGGACATCGACCAAAATACGCGGACTCGAACCGATTCTACGAGCCCATTCCCGGCATACGTCCTGAACCAGAACTGTGTCCTAGGCAACATTGTCGTAATATTTCCCTGGTTTCCTCCTCCGTGGACAAAGGTGTCCAGCAGGTCCGGGGCCCGTACGCACCACCTCCTCGTCCCGGACGCAGCTCTCTTCACGGAGGAAACATGAACTCACGTCTCTGTGCGGTCGGTGCGGGAGCAGCGCTGCTGCTCTCGGCGGCCGTCGTGCCGATCACCGCTTCCGCGGCTCCGCCGGTCGAGGAGCCGCCGCAGCAGGCGGCGCCCGCCAAGGAGGACAACCGTCCGGACGCCCTCGCGGAGAAGCAGACCGAGAAGCGGCAGATCGCCGTCGACATGGTCGCGACCGGCCAGGCGAAGGTCGAGACGCGCGGGTCGGGCAAGCACAAGTCCAAGGTCGTGGAGATCTCTCCGCGCGAGTATGTCGAGTACGGCGTCGAGGAGACGGCTCAGCTCTTCAGCATCCTGGTCGACTTCGGCGACCAGACCGACGAGCGCTACCCGGACGCGGCCGCGGGCCCCGCGCACAACGAGATCCCGGAGCCCGTGCGGAGCGACAACTCCACCTACTGGGAGTCGGACTTCTCGCGCGAGCACTACCAGGAGATGTTCTTCACCGGCCTGGAGGACCAGGACGGCGAGTCGTTCGCCGGGGTCTACGACGAGATGTCGTCGGGCCGGTTCGACCTCCAGGGCGACGTGTCCGACTGGGTGACCGTGCCGTACAGCACGGCCTCCTACGGCACCACGGAGTCCGGCACGGACATGACGCGGTTCATCCAGGACACCGCGGACGCCTGGTACGAGCAGCAGGTCGCGGCGGGCAAGTCCGCCGAGGAGATCGAGGCGTACCTCCAGTCGTTCGACGTCTGGGACCGCTACGACCTGGACGGCGACGGCATCACGGCCGAGCCCGACGGCTACATCGACCACTTCCAGGCGATCCACGCCGGGGAGGGCGAGGAGGCCGGCGCGCCCGAGTCAGCCATCTGGTCGCACCGCTGGTCGGTCAACCAGGGCGGTCTCGGCACGGACGGCCCGGCCGGCTACCCGAAGGTCGGCGGCATCAAGATCGGTGACTCCGACCTCTGGATCCGCGACTACACCACGGAGCCGGAGAACGGCGGCCTCGGCGTGTTCGCGCACGAGTTCGGCCACGACCTCGGCCTGCCGGACTACTACGACACCGCCGGTGGCGAGAACGGCACCGGCTACTGGAACCTCATGAGCTCCGGCTCGTGGATGGGCCACGGCGACGGCACCATCGGCACCACGCCGAACCACATGGGTGCCACCGAGAAGCTGTTCCTGGGCTGGCTCGACTACGAGACGGTGGAGCCGGGCGAGACCGAGCGCATCAAGCTCGGCCCGTCGTTCCACGCCACCACGCGCGCCCAGGCGGCGATCGTGAACCTGCCGGACGGCGTCGAGCAGGTCGACCTCGGCATCGCGCCGTTCGACGGCGAGTTCGTCTACTCCGGTACCGGCAACGACCTGAACAACACGATCGCGTCGCCGTCGTTCACCGTGCCGGCCGGTGCCTCGCTGACCGCCAAGGTCCAGTACGACATCGAGGTGGACTTCGACTACGCGTTCGCCGAGGTCTCGACGGACGGCGGCTCCACCTGGACCGCCCTGCCGAACAACCTGTCGACGGACGAGGACCCGAACGGCACCAACCCCGGCTCCGGCATCACCGGCAGCTCGGACGGCGCCTGGGTGGACCTGACCGCTGACCTGGCGGACTACGCCGGCCAGACGGCGCAGGTCCGGTTCCGCTACTCCAGCGACGGCGGCACCAACGAGACCGGCATCCTGGTCGACGACGTCGCCGTGGGCGACGCGCTGACCGAGGACTTCACGGACGCGGCCGACTGGTCGGCCGACGGCTTCACCACGGTGGGCGCCGACGGCACGTACGAGGTCACCTACCAGCACTACTACGTGGCCGAGAACCGCGTGTACGGCGGGTACGACGCCACGCTGAAGACGGGCCCGTACAACTTCGGCTGGAACTTCACCAACAGCAACAAGGTGGAGCACTACCCGTACCAGGACGGCCTGCTGGTCTGGTACGTGAACAGCCTGTACGGCGACAACAACGTGTCGCAGCACCCGGGTGGCGGCCAGGCCCTGCCGGTCGACGCCCGTGCCAAGGCGCTGAAGTGGTCGGACGGCACGATCGCCCGCAACCGCATCCAGTCCTTCGACGCCACGTTCGGCCTGCAGAAGACGGACGCGCTGTCGCTGCACCGTGAGGTGTCGGCCACGTCGCTGACCACGCTGCGGCTGGGCAAGCAGAAGGCCGTGTCCAAGTTCGACGACACCAACCCGCTCGCCTACTACGACCCGGCCAACCCCGGCCAGTCGGTCAAGGTCGGCGGCACCGGCACCACCATCAAGGTGCTCACGGAGGACAGCAGGAACGGTCACATGACCATCCAGGTCAACTGACCCCCGCCCGCCACTGACGTGTCAGACGCTCAGGTCCCTCGGGGGACCTGAGCGTCTGACACGTTCTGCGGGCACTACGCTCGAACGCATGACACACCTGCGATGGGGCATCCTGGCGGCCGGCGGGATCGCCGCGAGCTTCACATCAGACCTGAACGACAACGGCTTCACCGTGCAGGCGGTGGGGTCACGATCCCTGGAGAAGGCCCGCGAGTTCGCCGACCGGTTCGGCATCCCGACGGCGCACGGCTCCTACGAGAACCTCGTGAACGACCCCGAGGTCGACATCGTCTACGTGGCCACGCCGCACCCCATGCACGCGGAGGCCGCCAAGCTCGTGCTGGAGGCCGGCAAGCACGTGCTGGTCGAGAAGCCGTTCACGCTCAACGCCGCCGAGGCGCGCGAGGTCGTGGACCTGGCGGAGTCGAAGGGGCTCGTGGTCCTGGAGGCCATGTGGACCCGGTTCCTGCCGCACATGGCGCGCGTGCGCGAGATCATCGCGTCGGGCGCGCTCGGCGAGGTGCGCACCCTGCTGGTGGACCACACCCAGGACCTGCCCGACGACCCGGCCCACCGCATCAACGACCTCGCCCTGGGCGGCGGCTCCCTGCTGGACCTGGGCATCTACCCGGTCTCGTTCGCCTGGGACCTGTTCGGCGAGCCGCTCACGGTGCAGTCGCACGCGACGTTCAAGGAGACGGGTGCGGACGCCACCGTTGCCACGATCTTCGGGTACGACGGCGCCCGGGTCGCCACGACCGTCTCGGCGTCGGACACCCGCGGGCCCAACCGGGCCTCGATCCTGGGTACCGAGGGCCGCATCGAGATCGACGCGACCTGGTACAACCCGTCGACCGTGCACGTCTACGACGCCTCGGGCACCGAGACCGAGACCTTCCGCGCCGAGGTGACGGGCCGCGGCATGCACTTCCAGGCCGCCGAGGCCGAGCGTCTGGTGGCGGCCGGCGAGCTGGACAGCCCGCTGCTCCCGCGCGAGGAGACGGTGGCGATCATGGCCACCCTGGACACGATCCGCGAGCAGATCGGCCTCAAGTACCCGGGGGAGTGACCTGACCCTCCCTCCCGGTCACCTTCGAGGCCCGAGTTTCTTCGCTTTCAGCAGCCTGAAAGCGAAGAAACTCGGGCCTCGAAGGTGAGCAGGCTTCCGCACCTCCCGCGACCAGCGGTACCGTGGCCCCGCCAACGCGGGGAGCTCGGGGTAGCCGGGCTGAGAGGAAGGCCTGGGCAGCACGCCCGACGCCGTCGACCCGATCACTTGAACTGGGTAATGCCAGCGGAAGGACGTGCCTGACGGCACGGGCGTTCGGTCGAGGCCGTCCCCTGCGCGGGGGCGTGGTCGCGCGCCCCCTGTCGGGAACCGGCGACCTCCGGCATGCCCGTGCACGGAGGTCGCACATGCTCGCCGAGATCCAGGTCTCTCCCCGCCCCAGCGGCACGCCCGACGCGAAGTACGCGCACGTGGACGCCGCCATCGCCGTCATCGAGGCGTCCGGGCTCACCTACGAGGTGGGCGCCATGGGCACGTTCGTCCAGGGCAGCCCCGACGAGGTGTGGGCGCTGCTGCGCGCCGTCCACGAGGCGACGCTCGCCGCCGGTGCGGACGGCGTCCAGTCCAACATCAAGGTCGGCCAGGGCGCCGACGACGCCGGCCCCACCATCGCGGACCTCGTCACCAAGTTCCGGGCGTGAGCACCCGCGCCGTCGCGCGGCGGCGGTCCGGGCCGGACCCGGTGGTGGGGCAGCGTCCGGCATGGCGGCGCCCGGCAGGACGCGAGCCGCACCCGGTCGGACGGCGGGCCGGGCGCGTCCTCGCTCCGCTGCTGACCGTCGCGGCGCTGCTCACGGTGTGGGAGGCCTGGGTGCGGCTCGCGGGCGTGCCCGAGTTCGTGCTGCCCGCGCCGTCCCAGGTGGCGCGCACCGCCGTCGAGGTGGCGCCGTTGCTCGGCCCGCACGTCGCGACCACGCTCACCGAGGCCGCCGCCGGGCTCGCGCTCGGCGCGGTCGCCGGCCTGCTGCTCGGCATCGTGGTCACGGCCTCCCGCGTGACCGGCGACGCGGTGTACCCGCTCGTCGTGCTCACGCAGACGGTGCCGGTCGTCGTGCTCGCGCCGCTGATGATCCTCTGGGCGGGCTTTGGCCTGCTGCCCAAGGTGATCCTGGTGTCGCTCACCGTCTTCTTCCCCGTCCTGGTCTCGGCGGTGGGGGCGATGCGAGCCGTCGACGCCGAGCACTCCGACATGGTCGCCGGCCTGGGCGGTACCCGCCTGGACCAGTTCCTGCTGGTCCGCCTGCCGGCGTCGGTCCCCGGTGCGCTCGCGGGCCTGCGGGTCGCCGCGACCTACGCGGTGGGCGCGGCCGTGGTCGCCGAGTACCTCGCCGGGCAGTCCGGCCTCGGCGTGTTCGTGCAGCGGTCCCGCAAGGCGTACGCCGTGGACCAGATCTTCGTGGGCGTCGTCCTGATCGCTCTCCTGTCCGGCCTGTTCTTCGCCCTCGTCGCCGCGCTCACGCGCGTCGCGACGCCGTGGCAGAGAGGAAAATCATGAACCTGTCCCGTACCCCCGCCCTGGCCCTCGCCGCGATCGCGCCGCTGGCGCTCGCGGGCTGCGGCGCCGCCGCGGGCACCGCCGACGCGGCGTCCGACGGCGGCCTGCGCGAGGTCACCGTCGTGCTCGACTGGACGCCCAACACCAACCACTCCGGCCTGTACCTGGCCCGGGCCGAGGGCTGGTTCGAGGAGGAGGGGCTCGACGTCGAGATCGTCGAGCCCGGCGAGACGTCGGGTCTGCAGCTCGTCGCGGCGGGCCAGGCCGACTTCGCCTACTCCGTGGCGGAGGGTCTGGTCCCCGCGCGGGCGGCGGGTGCCGACGTCGTCTCCGTCGCGACCGTGATCGAGCACAACACGTCGTCGCTGATCAGCCTCGCGGACGACGGGATCACGCGGCCCAAGGACCTGGAGGGCAAGCGGTACGGGTCCTACGAGTCCGACCTCGAGAAGGCCCTGATCAGCAAGCTCGTGGAGTGCGACGGCGGCGATCCCGCGCAGGTCGAGTTCACGCCGCTCGTCAGCGACGACTTCCGCATCGGCCTCACCGAGGACCAGTTCGACACCGCCTGGGTGTTCGACGCCTGGGACACGATCCGGCTGGGCGAGGTGGACGGGCTCGACGTCGACACCATCGCGTTCCGGGACCACCTCGACTGCATCCCCGACTGGTACACGCCGCTCGTGGCGACGTCCCGGTCACTGCTCGACGAGGAGCCGGACGTCGCCCGCGGGTTCCTGGCCGCGCTCTCGCGCGGGTACGAGGAGGCCGCTGCCGACCCCGACCGGGCGGCGCAGGTGCTGCTGGAGGCTGCGCCGGAGCTCGACCCGGAGCTGGTCGGGGCGAGCGCGCGGTGGCTCGCCCCGCAGTACGCGTCCGGCGAGTGGGGCGTGCAGCGCGCCGACGTGTGGGACGGGTTCGTCGGGTTCCTCGAGGAGGAGGGGCTGACCGAACCCGGGTTCGACACGGACGCCGCCTGGACCGACGACTACCTGCCGGGCGCGGCCGGCTCCGCGGGCGACACCGACGCGGACGACGCCGACGCCGACGGCCAGCCGTGAGCGTGCTCTCGGCGTCCGGGCTGAGCGTCCGGTTCGGCGACGTCCTGGCCCTGGGCGGCGTGGATCTCGCGGTGGCCGACGGCGAGTTCGTCGCCGTCGTCGGGCCCTCGGGGTGCGGCAAGTCGACGCTGCTGCGCGCGCTCGGCGGCATGCTGCCGCCGGGCGCGACGGTCTCGGGGGAGCTCACGCTCCCCACATTGCCGGACGGCGGAGCCGCGACGGCCTGGATGCCGCAGCGGGACGGGCTGCTGCCGTGGCGCCGGGCGTGGTCCAACGCGCTGCTCGGCGCCCGGATCGCGCGGGTGCCGCGGGCCGATGCCGAGGCGCGCGCCGCCGAGCTGTTCGAGACGTTCGGCCTGGCGGGCTTCGAGCGGGCCTGGCCCCACGAGCTGTCGGGCGGGATGCGGCAGCGGCTCGCGCTGCTCCGCACCTGCCTGGCCGGACGGCCCGTGCTGCTGCTCGACGAGCCGTTCGGCGCCCTGGACCCGATCACGCGGCGGCGGATGAACGAGTGGCTGGCGGGGGTCGGGCTCGCCGACGCCGGCCGTCAGAGCGAGCGGGCCGCCGGCGTCGGGCAGCGAGCCGTGGTGCTCGTGACGCACGACGTGGACGAGGCCCTCGCCCTGGCCGACCGCGTGGTGGTGCTCGGCCCCCGGCCGGGCCGGGTGGTGCTGGACGCCGCCGCCCCGAGCAGGGACGAGGTGCTGGCCGCGCTCGAACCGCTGCCGGGCCGGCCGCGCCCGCTCCGGCCGCGCCAGCGGTGACCTGGCCCGGGCGTGGTGGTCACCGCTCGGCGAGCACGGCGGCGATCAGGCCCGGGAACTTGTCGTCGAGCTCGTCGCGGCGCAGCTGGATGGCGTGCGTGCGGCCGTGCACGATCGTGCGCGTGAGGCCGGCCTCGCGCAGCGTGCGGAAGTGGTGCGACATGGTCGACTTGGTGAGGTCCAGGCCCCAGCCGTCGAGAGTCTTGGGCTTGGGCTCGCCGTCGGCCAGCTTGTGCACGATCTGCAGGCGCACGGGATCGCCGAGGGCCTTGAGCACGTCGACGAGCTCGACCTCGGCCATGTCCGGGCTGGGATAGTCACCCATGACTCACCTCGACGACATCGGTCCGGCCAAATAGTTCGACAACCATCGAACTGTCACGTAGGCTCGATGGTATGACGTTCATCGAACAATCATACTCGCTGCGGGGCGCCTATCTCCGGATCTCGGCGATCGCGGCGGCGCTGTTCGTGGTCGGCACGAACGCCTTCGTCATCGCGGGCGTGCTCCCGCAGATCGCCGACGGGATCGGTGCGAGCACCAGCTCCGTCAGCTACTCCATCTCCTGGTACGCGATCATCGTCGCGGTCGTCGCGCCGGTGGTCTCCGTGCTGTTCGCCCGTGCGTCCCGCGCCGCGCTGATGGGTGCGGGCATGGGCCTCATCGCCGCGGGCATCGCCCTCTCGGCCATTGCCGGTGACCTCACCGTCTTCACCGCCGGGCGCGTCGTCGCCGCGTTCGGCGGGGCTGCGCTCATGCCCGCCGCGATGGCGGCCGCTCCCACGCTCGTGCCCCCGGAGCAGCGGGGGCGCGCGCTCGGCGTCGTCGGCCTCGGGTTCATGCTCGCGACCGCCGTCGGCTCTCCGCTGGGCACGGCGCTGGCGGCCCTCGGGAGCTGGCGGCTCGCCCTCGGCATCCTGGCGGCGCTCGCGGCGGTGCTCGCTGTCGTCGTCGCGCTGCTCACCCGCACCGTGCCGACCGGGTCGGTGCCCGGCCTCGCCGCCCGGTTCGCGGTGCTGCGCGACGTCCGGATCGGCCTGGCCCTGATGACGGCCCTGCTCTTCACCGCCGCGTTCAACATGGTCTACATCTTCAGCTCGGCCGTGACGCGCGGCGTGACCGGCGGCAGCGGGACGGCGCTCGCGACGCTGCTGCTGGTCTTCGGCGCCGCCGGGCTCGTCGGCAACTGGTTGGGCGGCTCCCTCACCGACCGGATCGGGGCGCGGCCCACCGCGGTCGGCGCCCTCGCCGTGGTCGTCGTCTCCCTCGGCGCGCTGTTCGCGGCGGAGGACTCGTACCTGGGGACCGCCGTACTGTTCGGGGTCTGGGGCCTGGGCACCGCCACGGCCCTCGTGCCCATCCAGCACCGCCTGGTCGACGTCGACCCCGCCGTCGCCGGGGTGTCCCTGTCCTGGTACTCGACGGCGATGTACATCGGGATCGCGGTCGCGCCCGTCGTCGGCGCGTCGGTGCTGCCGTTCGGCGCGGCGTGGCTGGACCTGCTCGGCGCCGGGGCGGCCGCGGCCGCGCTCGCCGTCTTCGCGCTGGGCTACGCGCTGCCTCGCCGGGTCGCCCTCGCCTAGACGGCGCACAGGGCACGACCGGTCCTCCGCTCCCTTTCGAGGCCTGAGTTTCTTCGCTTTGAGCAGCCTCAAAGCGAAGAAACTCGGGCCTCGAAGGGGATGGGTCAGTCGAGGGGATGCAGCACCCGGTTGAGGAACTGGCGGGTGCGCTCCTCGGCCGGATTCGTGAAGATCTGCGCCGGCGCGCCGCGCTCGACCACCACGCCGCCGTCGAGGAACAGCACCTGGGACGCGACCTGGCGCGCGAACTGCAGCTCGTGGGTGACCACCACCATGGTCCAGCCCTCCTCGGCGAGCTCCTTCATCACCGTCAGCACCTCACCCACCAGCTCGGGGTCGAGGGCCGACGTCGGCTCGTCGAACAGCAGCAGGTCGGGCTGGAGCGCGAGCGCGCGCACGATCCCGACGCGCTGCTGCTGGCCGCCGGACAGCTCGTGCGGGTACGCGTCGCGCTTCTCGGCCAGCCCGACGCGGGCCAACAGCTCCTCGGCGCGGGCGACCGCCGTCTCCCGCGGGACCCGCTGGACCTGGGTGGGGCCCTCGATCACGTTCTCCAGCACCGTGCGGTGCGGGAACAGGTTGTGGTGCTGGAACACCATCGCGGACCGGTCGCGCAGGGCGGCCCGGTCGGTCTTGGCCTGACGGCGCGCGGCGCGGCGCCCCAACCACCCGGACCGGGCGGCGGCCTCCTCGGCCGGGACGTCGTCGGCCGACACGTCGTCGGCCGACACGTCGTCCGCCGGCGCGTCGTCGATCGGGGCGTCCGCGGCCGCCGTCTCCTCGTCCGGCGCGCCGTCGGCGCCGGTCCGGCGTCCGAGGGCCACGGACCGGGCGCCGAAGTCGACGGCGGGGCCGCCGTCGAACTCCAGCAGCCCGGCGTCCGGCGTCTCCAGGCCGTTGAGCGAGCGGAGCACCGTCGTCTTGCCGCTGCCGGAGGCGCCGATCAGCGCGACCACCTCGCCGCGCCGCACGTCCAGGTCGACGCCGCGCAGCACGTGGTTGGTGCCGAACGACTTCTCGATGCCCCGGGCGGTCAGCAGGTTGCCGGTGGGGCGGTCCTCAGTGTGCGACATACCGGTCCAGCCTCTTCTCGAGTGCGTTCTGCCCCGTGGACAGCACCGTGCAGAACAACCAGTAGATGAAGGCCGCCTCGATGTAGATGGTCAGGAACTCGCTCGAGAACGCCGCGATCTCCTGCGCCTTGCGGAACATCTCGGTCACCAGGATGAGCGACGCGAGCGACGTGTCCTTGACCAGCGAGATGAAGGTGTTCGACAGCGGCGGCACCGACACCCGCGCGGCCTGGGGCAGGATGATCCGGCCCAGCGACCGGACCGGCGACATGCCCACGGTCCAGGCTGCCTCCCACTGGCCCTTGGGCACGGACAGGATCGCCGCACGCACCACCTCGGCCGCGTAGCCGCCCACGTTCAGGGAGAACGCGATGATGGCGCTCGGCCACGGGTCCAGGCGGATGCCGATCTCCGGCATGCCGTAGAAGATCACGAACAGCTGCACCAGCAGCGGGGTGCCGCGGATCACCGAGACGTACGCCCGGCCGATCCACGACAGCACCGGGTTCGGCGAGAGCCGCAGGAGCGCCACGAGCAGGGCGAGCACCAGCCCGATCGCGAACGACGCCAGGGCGAGCGGGATGGTGCCGGTGAGGCCGCCCTGCAGGAGCGGCCAGAACGAGTCGGCGACGAGCTGCCAGTCCATGTCTCCCTCTCGGCGCCGTCAGCGGTGCCCGGCGGGGAGCGTCACGCGGTGCGTCACTCCGAGACGTCCTCGCCGAAGTACTTCTCGCCCAGCTCGGCGAGCGTACCGTCGGCGCGCAGATCCTCCAGGGCACCGTCGATCGCCGTGGCCAGCGCCTCGTTCTCCGGCGTCACGACGAACGCGGACTGCGACTCCTCGTCCGTCTCCACGGCGACCTTGATGCCGGAGGTGTCCTCGGTGTTCGCGTAGTCGAGGTAGGTGAGGCTGTCGTTGATCGTGGCGTCCACGCGGCCCTGCTCCAGCAGTGCCACGGCCTGCGCCCAGCCCTCGACGGCCTCGACCGTGGCGCCGCTCTCCTTGGCGAGGTCGTTCCAGTTGCTCGTGAGCGACTGGGCGCTGGTCTTGCCGTCCAGGTCGGCGAAGCTGGTGATGTCATTGTTGTCCGCGGCCACCACGAGCACACCGGTCGACACGGTGTACGGCGTCGAGAAGACGTAGTCGGCCTCGCGCTCCGGGGTGATGGTCACCTGGTTCGCGATGGTGTCGAAGCGGCCCGCGTCCAGGCCCGCGAAGATGGCGTCCCACTGGGTCTCCTGGAACTCGATCTCCACGCCCAGGTTCTCGGCGACCGCCTCGGCGACCTCGACGTCGTACCCGACCAGCTCGTCCGTCTCGTCGTGGTAGCTGAACGGCCGGTACGTGCCCTCGGTCGCGACGACCAGCTTGTCGCCGGACAGCCCGAGCTCGTCGGCCGCGCCACCCGACTCGCCGGAGCTGCCACAGGCGGTCAGGGCCAGGAGGGCAGCCGAGGCCGCGGTGACCGTGAGAAGGGCGCGGTTGCGAGACATGGTGAGGGCTCCGTTCGATGAGTGGCACACATCAGTCGTGCCGATGCGTGCCCCAAAACTAGCCGATAGCAGGACCGAACTCACGCACGAGTCCAGAGCCTGTTCGTTCTGCAACAGTTCGGTCTAGGACCGTTCGTTCCGCCGCCACCGGTCCGGCGTGATCCCGTACCGGTCCTTGAACCGGCGGACCAGGTACGTGGCGTCCCGCAAGCCCGTGCGCGCGGCCACGACGGCTAGCGGCAGGTCG
This sequence comes from Promicromonospora sp. NPDC050262, assembly GCF_040655935.1. Classification (NCBI taxonomy): domain Bacteria; kingdom Bacillati; phylum Actinomycetota; class Actinomycetes; order Micrococcales; family Promicromonosporaceae; genus Promicromonospora; species Promicromonospora sp. NPDC050262. The sequence goes on from NZ_JBFAKX010000010.1 coordinate 231,913, forward strand.
GTGTCCCGCAGCATCCGGCGCACCTCGGTCATGCGCCGCTCGGTGATCCACTCCAGCAGGGTGCGGCCCGTGCGCTCGCGGACCACCGTGGTCAGGTAGCCGGGCGTGTAGCCCAGCGCGCGGGCGACGTCGGCCGCGGAGACCGGGTCGCGGAACGTCGCCTCGATCTCGTCGAAGGCCCGCGTCACGAGCGGGTCGGGCACCGCCGGGGCCGACGGCGCCAGGCGTGCCGCCGCGATCAGGATCCGGGTCAGCAGGGCCGACGCCGCGTCCCGGGCGCCGAGCCGTCCGGGCGCCGCCAGCTCCTCGTGGAGCTCCGTCAGCCACGCCGACCAGCGCGGGCGCTCGCCCGCGGGGACGTTCGTGCTCAGGGCCGGCGGGCGGTCGGCCGCGCCCGGCCCGTCGGGTTCCGCCTCGAACAGCGCCAGGAGCGGGTGGTGCGTCCAGGCCAGCGGCGAGACCGAGGCGAGCGAGGGGACGGCGTCGGGCGTGAACGCCAGCGTCCAGGCCCGGGAGCCGGCGAAGCCCCGGACCGTTCCGGGGCCGATCGCGCGGCCGGGCGGGACGGCGAACAGGTCACCGTCGTGCGGGACGCCGTCCGCCGTTCCGGGGCCGCGCTCGACGAGGACGAGCACGTAGAAGTCGTGGGCGTGCCGGTGCTCGGGCGGGAGGTGCGGGTGCTCGTCCGCGCCGTCGTGCAGGTCGACGTTCACCGGGGGCATGCCGAGGCGCGGCTGGTACCGGTACACCGGGGTGCCGTCCGGGCGTACCGTGCGGACGCTGGACGGGGTGCGCAGCGAGCTGCCGCTCCGCTCCCGTGCCATGCGTCCCCCTCCGTCGTGACGACCCTGACGCTACCGACGTTCCATCCGCCGCGCCGGACGCACGCGCGCCCGAGCCATGTGCACGGCCTGTCCGAGGATCGTGCGATCGGCACCGAGTTCCGTCCTGTCGACCGACCGCAGGATGTCCGATGCTGGACGAGCGGTCGGAGCGGCCGGCCCGGCCCGTCTGCGGCGCGGGCACCCCGGACGGAAGGCACTCGGATGAACGACAGCACCGTGCAGATCCTCGACCACCGCACCCCGGAGGAGCGTGGGCGCGAGTTCCTGCCCGGCATGGGCAGGCCCTGGCTGCTCCCGCTCTACGACGCGTTCACCCGCTTCTCCCGCGTGCGGCCCCTGCACGACCGCGCGGCGGCGCTCGCGGACGTGCGCCCGGGCGAGTCCGTGCTCGACCTCGGCTGCGGCACCGCGAACCTCTCGCTCGCCGTGCTCCGCGCGCAGCCGGCCGCCCGGGTCACCGGCCTGGACCCGGACGCCGCCGCGCTGCGCATCGCGGCCCGCAAAGCGACCCGCCGCCGCGTACCGCTCACGCTCGTCCAGGGGTTCGCCGACCGGCTCCCCGTGGACGACGGCTCGCTCGACCACGTGGTCTCCGCCCTCGCGCTGCACCACGTGCCCGACGACGCACGGGTGCGGTTCGCGCACGAGGCGTTCCGCGCGCTCCGGCCGGGCGGCCGGGTGACGATCGTCGACTTCGGCAGCGCGGACGGTTCTGCTGGTGAGCACGGACATCAGCACGGGCGTGGACGCGGACCCCGGCGCGGCCCCGGCAGCACGGGCGCGTACGGCCGGGTGCGCGGGCACGGCCGCGGGCACGCCGCCGTCGCCGACAACCCGCACACCGCCCGGAACCTGGAGGGCGGCCTCCTGCGCCTCCTCGCGGACGCCGGCTTCGCCGACGCCCGCGAGGTGGCGCACGTGGAGCACCGCTACGGCCCGATCACGTTCGTGCAGGCGACACGCCGCTGAGCGACGCGTCGCCGCGACCCGAGGCCGCGTTATGACCGGCGGCGCACCCGCGGTTCCGGCAGGGCCGGGGGCTCGGCCGCCGGGGTCTCCTCCAGCAGCCGGAACGCCTCGGCCATGCCCGCCTCGAGCTGCGGGTCGACGTCGGAGAAGTAGTCCGCCGGGGTGTGCCGCACCTCGATGTCGGGGTCCACGCCGTAGTTCTCGACGTCGAAGCCCTTGCCGTCGAGCCAGAGGCCGTATCGCGGCTGGGTGATCCCGGTGCCGTCCACGAGGTCGAAGCGGCCGTCGATCCCGATCACGCCGCCCCAGGTCCGCACACCGACGACCGGACCGACGCCGAGCGCCTGCGCGGCCGCGTTCACGATGTCGCCGTCGGACCCCGCGTACTCGTTGGTGACGAGCACGACCGGGCCGCGCGGCGCGCGGTCCGGGTAGGAGTTGGGGCGGTCGTAGTGCCGGTTCAGCCCCCAGCCCGCGACGCGGGCGGCGAGGCGGGCGATCACGAGCTGCGACGTGTGCCCACCGCCGTTGAAGCGCACGTCCACGACGATGCCCTCGCGGTCCGCGGCGAGCCGCAGGTCGCGGTGCAGCTGTGCCCAGCCGGTGCTCACCATGTCCGGGACGTGCACGTAGCCGAGCCGGCCGCCCGACTTCTCGGCGACGTACTCGCGGCGGGACCGCACCCAGTCCTGGTAGCGCAGGTCGGACTCGTTGGCGAGCGGCACGACGACGACGCGCCGGTCCGTGCTCGCGGCCGGTCCGGTCTCGCCGTCCGTCGCACCGTCCGCCGGGGCCGGCGTGCGCCGCAGGGTCAGCTCGACCGGGATGTCGGCCGCGCCGACCAGGTTCGCCGCCGGGCCGGCCACCGGGTCCACCGGTCGACCGTCCACCGCGACGATCAGGTCGCCCGGCCGCGCGTCGACGCCCGCGGCGCGCAGCGGGGACCGCGCCCCCGGGTCGGACGACTCGCTCGGCAGCACCCGGTCGATCCGCCAGCCCTCTGCGGTCCGTGTGAGGTCCGCGCCGAGCAGCCCGAGCCGCCGGGACGCGTCGCCGCGCTCGTGGGGCGAGCGCACGTAGGCGTGCGACGTGTTGAGCTCGGCGACGGTCTCCCAGAGCACGTCCTCCAGGTCGTCGTGCGTCGCGACCCGGTCGACCAGCGGACGCCAGCGCGCCACCACCCCGGCCCAGTCGACGCCGTTCATGTCCGCCCGCCAGTAGTGGTCGCGCATGATGCGGGCGTTCTCGTCGAACATCTGGTGCCACTGGGCGCGGGGGTCCACCTCGTAGCGGACGCGGGACAGGTCGATGTCGAAGGCGCTCGGGTCGTCGTCGCCGGGCTTGCCGGTGGCCGACTGCGCGCTGAGCCCCGACCCGGACCGGATCACCACCCGCTCGCCGTCACCCGACACCGCGTACGCGGTCACCTTCTCCGCGATGTCCGTGGCCTTGCGTGCCTCGAAGGACCAGAACTGCAGCACGTCGGGCACCGGGTCGCCGTCCGTGCCGGCGTGCCGCGTGCCGAGCACGCCCGCGTCGTCGGTCTCGTGCACCCAGAGCACACCACCCTTGGCCGCGAGCAGGTCGCGGTACCGACCCGACGTCACCGGGAACGGCACCACGCGTTCCTCGGCGCCGTCGAAGTCGATGTCGGGCGAGGCCGCGTCGTGCCGGTCCTGGTCGTGCTTCTCGTCGCCCTCGGCGCCGTCGTCCGTGCCGGCCTTCTTGTCGTCGGGCGTGCTCAGGCGCCAGCCGTCGGCGCTCGGGCCGAACGGCGCCGGCTCGGTCGCGGCCAGCGGGATGAGCCAGGGCCGGGTCGCCGCGCTGAACGACAGGGCGAACTCGTGGGAGTCGTAGGACGGGTCGAACGTGCGGTTCGACAGGAACACGACGTACTTGCCGTCGTCGCTGAACGCCGGCGAGAAGTCGTGGAAGCGGCCCGACGTCAGCGGCGTCGCCGTCGGCGTCTCCGCGTGCAGGTCGGCGACGAGCACCTGGTGGTGGTCGCCCTCGGTGCCGGTCGGGCTGGACCAGGCGAGGTACCGCCCGTCCGGCGAGAACGTCGGGGACTCCGCCTCGCCGTTCGCCGACCGGCCGAGCGGGATGACGGTGCCCGCCGGCACGGCACCCTCGCCCGCACCGGTGCCGCCGTCCGTCGCGGCGGCGTCCGCGGGCAGCGCCACCACGCTGACCCGGCCGTCGTGCGACACGGCCGCCACCTTGTCGCCGGCGGGGCTGGCGGCCAGGTGCAGCACCCGGCCGAGCTCGCCGGCCGCGAAGCGCTGCGGCGCGGCGGCCGGGGCGGCGCCGGACGCACCGGGAAGGGCATGGACCTCGAGCGCGTCCTCCCTGCTCCCGGCATCTCCGTCGCCATGGGCGGCGTCGGTCACGACCACCGCGCGGCCGGTGTCGCCGAGCAGCACGGGTTCCCGCACGCGGACGGACGGGTCGGCGACGAGCGCCCGGGCCGGACCCGCGCGGTGGGTCACCCAGAACGCGGTGCCGAGCCAGCCCACGACGCTCGCGTCACCGCTCTTGTCGACGGCGAGCCCGTCGACACCCCTCGCGGCCGATTCCGGGTCGGTCGAGTACGGCTCCGGGAGCGCGCCGGTGAGCGTGATGTCCAGGCGGCGCGGGGTGCCGTCCAGCGCGTCGAGCAGCCAGAGGTCGCCGCGGCTGTGCCACACGATGCGCGCACCGTCGGACGTCGCGTCACGGACGTAGCCCTCGGCCTCGGTCTGGGTGGTGAGCAGCCGGGGCCCGGCCGCCTGCGTGCCCGTCGCCAGGCCGTCCCAGACCCAGAGGTTCGCCTGCTCGTTGGCGTGGTCGGGGAACGTCGCCGCACGGTCCGACGTGAACACCAGCGCGTCCCCGACCCAGATCGGGTCGTAGGTGCCGGCCTCGTCGTCGGGCAGGGGGCGCTCCCACTCGCCCGTGCCCCGGTCGAGCCACAGCACGGAGGCCGTGCCGCCGCGGTACCGCTTCCAGTAGGCGGGCGTGCGGTAGCCCGCCGAGACGAGGGCGGTCGTGCGCCCGCCGTCCGGGCCCTGGTGCTCGGCGACACCCCACGCGGCCCCGTAGCGCGGGGTCTCGACGGTGCCGTCGAGGCCGACCGCGCGCACCACGGTCAGGGAGCGCTCGTACGAGCCGGCGTTGGACGAGACGAGCACCCGGCCGGCGTCGTCCCAGCCGAGCACCGTCGTGGTCGTGCCGCCGAGCCAGGTGAGGCGTCGCGTGGCGCCGTCGGCCAGCTCGACCACGTAGGCCTCGGGGTGGCCGTCCTTGTGGGACACGTAGGCGAGGCGCGTGCCGTCGGGGGAGAAGCGGGGAGTCGTCGCTGGCACGTGGTCGCTGGTCAGGCGCCAGGCGCGGCCGCCGGAGACGGGGGCGAGCCAGACGTCGTCGTCGGCCACGAACGCGACCTGGTCACCGTGGATGTGGGGATACCGGAGATAGGGCTGGGTCACCGGCTCAACGTACTCGCGGCGCCCGGCGCCGTCACCGGAAATCGCTCAGGGCGAGGACCATCCGGATGCATCCTGTCCCCGCCCGTCCACATCTTGGTCTCACATCATGAAACGATCTGGTGCACGAGTTGCATCATCCGGTTCTATGGGGTTCATCGGCATTGCCTGACAAAAGATGACCGAACGCCCCATGGGAGAGGAAAGCCGGATGACGTCACCACGCGCCACGACGGCTGCCTCCGTGCGTCGGTCCTGCCGGGTGGGTGGGTCCTGCCGGATGCGCCGGTCCTGTCGAATGCGGCAGTGCGCCGGCATGTGACGCTCCTTCGGAGCCTGCCGCCCGGACCGCTCCGGGCCATGTCGGTGCACAGCGACCGCCCCACCGCACGGACCGATCGCAAGGGATGACACCCATGGTTCCCGCCGCCCCGTCCACAGCTTCGTCCACAGCCTCGCCCACCACCCGGGCGGACGCCGTCGCGTCCCCGGCGCTCCCCGTCCGGCTCGACGGCGTCTCGCGTACCTTCGCGGCGCCCGGGCGGCCCGGCCGCGCCGTCCTGAGCGACGTGGACCTCCAGGTCGCTCCGGGCGAGATCGTCGCCGTGCTCGGCCCGTCCGGCTGCGGCAAGTCGACCCTGCTGCGCCAGGTCAGCGGCCTGGACGCGCCGACGTCGGGCAGCGTCACGATCGACGGCGCGCCCGTGGTCGGGGCGGACCCGCGCACCGCCGTCGCCTTCCAGGAGCCGCGCCTGCTGCCGTGGCGCACCCTCACGCAGAACGTCGCACTGGGCCTCCCGCCGGGCACCGCGAAGGACGTCGGCCGGGCGCGCGTGGCGCGGCTGCTCGACCTGGTCGGGCTGGCGGCGTCGGCCGGGCTGCGGCCGCGCCAGGTGTCGGGCGGCATGGCGCAGCGGGCCTCGCTCGCCCGGGCACTGGCCCGCAACCCCGGCGTGCTGCTGCTCGACGAGCCCTTCGGCGCGCTGGACGCCCTGACCCGGCTGCGCATGCAGGACCTGCTGCTCGACGTCCACGCGGCACAGCCCGCGACGATCCTGCTGGTCACGCACGACGTCGAGGAGGCGCTCTACCTCGCCGACCGCGTGGTGCTGCTGCGCACGGTGGCGGACGGCGGGGCGCCGAGCATCGCGCGGATCGTCGACGTACCGGGCGACCGGCCGCGGGACCGCGCCGCGCGCGACCTGGCCGAGCTCCGCGCCGAGCTGCTCGACGGGCTCGGCGTGCCGACCCGCCACGACCGCTGAACCACCATCGCCCGACCCGAGACCCACCGCACCGAACCACCCAGCCCGCCGACCGCCGTCGGGCAGCGAGAGGACAACCCATGCGTATCCGTAGGCACACCGTTCTGGCGTCCGGCCTGGCCCTCGTCTCGGCGATGGCGATGAGCGGCTGCGTGGCCGGCGAGGGGTCGGCCGCCGCCGGCGGCGAGGGCGCGGGCGAGTGGAGCACCGACACCCTGAACATCGACTTCGCGACGTACAACCCGCTCAGCCTCGTGGTCCGCGAGCAGGGCTGGCTGGAGGAGGAGCTCGACGGCGTCGAGGTCACCTGGGTGCAGTCGGACGGCTCGAACACCGCGAACGAGAACCTCCGCGCCGAGGCGATCGACTTCGGCTCGACGGCCGGGTCCGCCGCGCTCCTGGCGCGCGCGAACGGGTCCCCGATCCGCACGGTCGACATCTACAGCCAGCCGGAGTGGGCCGCGATCGTGGTCCCGGGCGACTCGACGATCAAGGACGTGGCGGACCTGAAGGGGGCGTCCATCGCCGCCACCAAGGGCACCGACCCCTACTTCTTCCTGCTCCAGACGCTGGACGAGGCGGGCATCCCGCTCGACGAGGTCGAGGTGCAGAACCTGCAGCACGCGGACGGCCGGGCCGCGCTCGACAACGGCTCCGTCGACGCGTGGTCGGGCCTGGACCCGATCATGGCGGCGGCCGAGGCGGAGGCCGGCGACACGCTGATCTACCGCAACATCGACTTCAACACGTACGGGTTCCTCAACGCCCGCGAGGAGTTCGTGGACGAGCACCCGGACGTCACGCAGGCCGTCGTCGACGCCTACGAGCAGGCCCGGGCGTGGGCGCTGGAGAACCCGGAGGAGCTGTCCGCGCTCCTGGCCGAGGTCGCCTCGATCGACCCCGAGGTCGCGTCCACGGTGATCGAGGAGCGCACGGTGCTCGACCTCGACCCCGTCCCGGGCGACAAGCAGCGCGACGTGCTGGAGGTCGTGGGCCCGATCTTCGTCGAGTCGGGCGACGTGGCCGCGCAGGAGGACGTCGACACCGCGCTGGACGAGCTGTTCGCCCCCGAGTTCGCGCAGGAGGCGGTGGCCTCGGATGGCTGACCGACGAGCGGGCGGCGTCGGCCGGGCGGCCGGCGTCGTCGACGCCGCCCCGGCGTCCGCCCGCCCGGGCCGCGCCGCCGGCCGGGCCGGGCGGATCGCGCTGGGGCTGCTCGTGCCCGTGGCGCTCCTCGCGGTCTGGTGGGGCGCCACGGCCGCCGGGCTCGTCCCGCCGTACCAGCTCCCGGGCCCGGTCGCCGTGTGGGACGCCGCCGTCGACCTGGTCCAGCGCGGCCAGCTCTGGCACCACGTGGCGATCTCCACGCAGCGGGTGCTCATCGGGTTCGCCCTGGGCGCGGCGGCGGGCCTCGCCGTCGGATCCCTGGTGGGGCTGTCGAAGCTCGGCGACCTCCTGCTCGCGCCGACGCTCGGCGCGATCCGCGCCGTACCGTCGCTCGCCTGGGTGCCGCTGCTGATCCTGTGGCTCAAGATCGGCGAGGAGTCCAAGATCACGCTCATCGCGATCGGCGCGTTCTTCCCCGTCTACACGACCATCGCGGCGGCCCTGCGGCACGTCGACCCGCACCTGGTCGAGGCCGGCCGGGCGTTCGGACTGCGCGGCCTGCGGCTCCTGTCGGTGGTGCAGCTCCCCGCCGTGCTGCCCTCCCTGGTGGCCGGGCTCCGGCTCGGGCTCGCGCAGTCCTGGCTGTTCCTCGTGGCCGCCGAGCTCATCGCGTCGTCGATGGGCCTCGGGTTCCTGCTCAACGACTCCCAGCAGAACGGCCGGGTGGACCGCATCCTGCTCGCGATCGTGCTGCTCGCGGTGCTGGGCAAGCTGACCGACGCGCTCATCGGGCTGGCCGAGCGGCGTCTCCTGCGGAGATGGACGTGACGGCGGCGGCGCGCGTGGCCGCGTTCGTGGTGCCGTCCGGCGTGGGCGTAGGTTGGGCGGGCACGACGCCGCCGGAGGAGGCGGCCGCCGCGGCCGCCGAGCTGAGGTCGCAGGTCGCGCGCGAGATCGGCCCGGTGGCGAAGCCGCGGCACGTGATCGCGGTGCCCGAGCTGCCGAAGACGAGGTCGGGCAAGATCATGCGGCGCCTCCTGGCGCAGCTGTGGCAGGGCGAGGAGCTGGGCGACGTCACGTCGCTGCAGAACCCGTGGGCCGTCGAGGACATCCGCGCCGTCCTGGCAGACGGAGTCGCGGAGAGGAAGGCAGGACGATGACCGAGCACACCTTCGGGTTCCGCACGCGGGCCCTCCACGCCGGGGGCATCCCCGACGCGGCGACCGGGGCACGGGCGGTGCCGATCTACCAGACCACGTCGTTCGTGTTCCAGGACACGGACGATGCCGCGAACCTCTTCGCGCTGCAGAAGTACGGCAACATCTACTCGCGCATCGGCAACCCGACGGTCGCGGCGCTCGAGGAGCGCATCGCCTCGCTGGAGGGCGGCATCGGCGCGGTCGCGACGGCGTCCGGCATGTCGGCCGAGTTCATCACCTTCGCCGCGCTCGTCGGGGCGGGGGACCACGTGGTCGCGTCCGCGCAGCTCTACGGGGGCACGGTGACGCAGCTCGACGTGACGCTGCGCCGGTTCGGCGTCGAGACCACCTTCGTGCCCGGGACCGATCCCGCGGACTACGCCGCGGCGATCACGCCCGAGACCAAGGTGCTCTACACCGAGGTCGTGGCCAACCCGTCGGGCGAGATCGCCGACCTGGAGGGGCTCGCCGAGGTGGCCCACGCCGCGGGCATCCCGCTGGTGGTCGACGCGACGCTCGCGACGCCGTACCTGGTGCGGCCGATCGAGCACGGCGCGGACATCGTGATCCACTCCGTGACAAAGTTCCTGGGCGGGCACGGAACGACCCTGGGCGGCGTCGTCGTGGAGTCCGGGCGGTTCGACTGGGGCAACGGGAAGTTCCCGCAGATGACCGAGCCCGTGCCGTCCTACGGGGACGTGCGCTGGTGGGGCAACTTCGGCGAGTACGGCTTCCTCACCAAGCTGCGCTCCGAGCAGCTCCGCGACATCGGCCCGGCGCTGTCGGCGCAGTCGGCCTTCCAGCTTCTCCAGGGCGTCGAGACCCTCCCGCACCGCCTTGACGCGCACCTCGCGAACGCGCGCGCCGTGGCCGAGTGGCTCGACACCGACCCGCGCGTCTCCTACGTGCTCTGGGCCGGCCTGCCGACGCACCCGCACCACGAGCGCGCGCAGAAGTACCTGCCCCTGGGGCCGGGTTCGGTCTTCGCGTTCGGCCTGCAGGTCCCCTCGCCGGGCGCCGCGCCCGACGCCGAGAACCTGCCGCTCCCCGACGGGCGCGAGGCCGGCCGGCTGTTCATCGAGTCGCTGCAGCTCGCGTCGCACCTGGCGAACGTCGGTGACGCGCGCACCCTGGTGATCCACCCGGCGTCGACCACGCACCAGCAGCTCTCCGCCGAGCAGCTCGAGGCGGCGGGCGTGCCCGAGGACCTCATCCGCATCTCGGTGGGCCTGGAGGACGTCGAGGACATCCTCTGGGACCTCGACCAGGCACTGACCAAGGCGACGGGAGTGAACCGATGAGCGAGGCCACCCGGACCTGGCGGGGCCCGAGCGCCCCGGAGCGCCTGCGGATCCTGCGCTCCACGAAGTCGATCGCGATCGTCGGCGCGTCGGCGAACCCGGCGCGCGCGAGCTACTTCGTGGCCACCTACCTGCTCTCCTCGTCCCCGTACGACATGTACTTCGTGAACCCGCGGGCGACCGAGATCCTGGGGCACCCCGTGTACCCGAGCCTGGCCGACCTGCCCGTCGTGCCCGACCTCGTCGACGTCTTCCGGCGGCACGAGGACCTGCCGACCGTGCTGGACGAGACGATCGCGGTGGGGGCGAAGACCCTGTGGCTGCAGCTCGGCTCGTGGCACGAGGACGTGGCGCGCAAGGCCGAGGCCGCCGGTCTGAACGTCGTGATGGACCGGTGCGTCAAGATCGAGCACGCGCGGTTCCACGGCGGGCTGCACCTGGCCGGCTTCGACACGGGCGTGATCAGCTCCCGCCGGGCGGAGCGCTAGGGCTCCCGCCCGCCGCAGGATGAGCACACGCGTCGAACCCGTGAGCGAGCCGCTCCTCGTCGAGCGTGTCGTCGGGCTGGTGCTGGGCCGGGGTGCCGCGAGCGGCGCCCCGGTGCGGCTGCTCGTCGACGGGCACCCGTCCACGCGTCCGGACCGGCTGGCCGACGCGCTCGTCGCGCCCCTGGAGGCCGTCGGCCGGCCCGTCGCGCGGGTCGGGGTCCGCCACTTCCTCCGCCCGCGGTCCCTGCGGCTCGAACACGGCCGGGAGGATCCGGACAGCCTGCTCGACGGCTGGATCGACGTCGCCGCGCTGAACCGCGAGGTGCTGACGCGCGTCGTCGAGCGGGGCGAGTACCTGCCCAGCCTGCGCGACCCGGATACCGACCGCGCCACGCGAGCGGGATACGTCGGCGCGGGTCAGGGCACCGTCGTGGTGCTCGACGGCGCGCTCTCGGTCGGCCGCGGGCTCGACGTGGACGTCGCCGTGCACCTCGCGATCAAGCCGGCGACGCTCCGGCGCAGGACACCGCCGGACGAGGAGTGGGTGATCCCGGCCTACGAGCGGTACGACCGGGAGATCCAGGGCACGCCCGACCTGGTGGTCCGGGTCGACCATCCCGACCACCCGGCGCTCGTGCATCCCTGACGCGGGTGCGCCTCTGGCGCTGCCGCACCCCTGGCGCCGGTGGATCCCGGCCTCAGTCGCCGCTCGCGGCGTTCGCCTCGACGTAGCCCCAGCTCTCGCACATCGGGCGCAGCTCACGCGGGATCGCGTCGGGGCGCGGGATGCTGCGCCCGGGCTGGACGGTGCCGGTGCGGATCTTGTCCCGCCAGTCGCCGATGCCCTTGTGGAAGTCGCCGTGGTCCTGCTCGCCGTAGGCGATCATGCCCGGCTCCCACGGCAGACCGAGGAAGTCGCAGATCCGGTGGAACTCGGCCGTCGGGTCCTCGGTCACGTCCTCGTAGCGCACGGTGAGGCCCGGCAGCCGCCGCCGGACGTCGTCGAGCGCCCTCATGTATTTCAGCGTGTGCAGGACGGCGCGGTTCATGGGCCGCCGCGCCGGGTCGGCGTCGTGCCACGAGCGCGCGATCGACACCGGATGGCGCAGCAGGAAGATGAAGCGGGCGTCCGGCCAGCACGTCGCGAACCGGTCGGCGGCGAACACGTTGCTGGGCGTCTTCTCCACGATGACGTCCTTGCCGCTGCGCAGCAGCTCCCGGTGGAGGATCCGGTCCCACAGGATGTGCTCGACGTCAGCGGTGTTGTGCCCCAGGGCCTTCATCGCCCGGCGGGCGAGCGGGGTCGTGAGCTCGACGGACAGCCGCCTCACGTGCGTCTCGACCGGCGCGTGCACCCGGGAGTGGCTGTCCAGCACCACCCGCAGCAGCGTCGACCCGGACCGGGGTGCGGAGAGCACGAACACCGGGGCCACCAGCAGGCGGTCGGCCGGGTCCCGCGGCGGGCGCACCCCTGCCTTCACGGGCCGGCCCGCACCGCTCGTCCCCGCTCCGCCCGCCGGTGCGCCGCCGCCCGTACCTTCCCCGCGGTCCCGGGCGCGCGGCACGCGCGTGACCCGGAGGCCCGCATGCTTCTCGAGCGCGGTGGCACAGCGGCGGGCGAGCTGCGTGCCCGTCTCTCGCAGAGTGAGCATCCCGACTCCGTTCGCGCGACCCACCGCCCTCCACCGTGGCACGACGGGTGGCCCCCCGCTTCCCGGAGCCGGAACTTAGCCCTCCGGGTCAGAGCACCAGGCAGAACGGGTGGTTGGCCGGGTCGGCGAACACGCGGAAGCCCGAGCCCTCGCCCGGCAGCCGGGTCGCGCCGAGCGCCAGCACCGCGGCCTCGCCGGCGTCGAGGTCGGGCACCCCGATGTCCAGGTGCACCTGCTGCGGATGCGCCGGGTCCGGCCACTGCGGTGCGTTGTAGTTCTCCACCGACTGGAACAGCACCGGCCGGTCGCCGCCCAGCATGGCGACGCCGTCGGCGTCGTACGCCACGGGGGCGCCCAGGACGTCCGACCAGAACCGGGCGAGGGCGGACGCGTCCGGGCAGTCGAAGGTGGGACCCATGACGGTCACGCCGTCGGACTCCTCCTTGAGGCACAGGTCGAAGGGGTGCCCCGCGAGGTCGGACAGCGTGATCCACCGCTCGTTCTCCCGCAGCACCGTCGCCCCGAGCTCCACCGCCCGGGCGCTCGCGGCGGCCAGGTCGGGCACGTACAGGTCGATGTGCGCCTGCTGAGGGTGCTCCTGTCCCGGCCACTGCGGCGGGACGTGGTCGGGCGCGAGCTGGAACGCGACGTCCCACCGGTCCGGGGTCGTGACGGTGATCCAGTCGTAGTCCGTGAACTTCACGGCGCCACCGGTCAGGGCCGTCCAGAAGCCGGCCTCGACGTCGAGGTCGGGGACGTCGAGGACCACCGATTTCAGGACGCCCACGCCGTCGGGCACGGGGCGGTCGGTCTCGGGTCCGGTGGAGGTCGAATCGGTCATGGTCCAGCCCTTCGGGAGGTCGTCGCACGAGGAACGCTTCGAACTACTACCTTGCACCCAGCCACTGACACTCCCCAGCAGATAAGTTGCGCAGCGCTGTCCACCGGGTTATCCACAGCATGCACCGCTGGCGACCGGCACCCGCGCGGAGTTATCCACAGATGTTGTCCACAGTCCTGTGAATTGTGTGGTCCTGCCCGGTGAGCAGCGGACACACTGTCCCGGTGAACGACACCGTCGCCCTTGCCGAGGCAGCCCTGGCGGAGGCAGCACTGGCCGAGACCGCCCTCGCCCCGACGTCGGGCGGCGTCCGCCTGACCGACCCGGTCGACCTGGGCGGCTCCGCCCGCTCGCAGGTGCTCCGCTGCCGGGTCGACGGTGCGGAACCGGGCGCCCCGCGCACCGTGATCGTCAAGCGCTTCCTGTCCGACGACGGCGCGTTCGTCCGCGAGACCGTCGGCCTGGACCTGTGCCCCGGCACGCCGGCCCTGCTGGCGCAGGACCCGGAGCACCACCTGATCGTCATGTCCGACCTCGGCGACCTGCCCACCCTGGCCGACCTGCTCCTCGGCGACGACCGCGACGCGGCCTGGGACGGCGCCCGGACCTGGGCCCGCGCGCTCGGCCGCACGACCGGTGGCTCCCGCGGCCGGGTCGCCGAGGCGCGCGGCCGCCTGGCCGCCGCCGTGCCGTGGGACGCCGACGCCGACCTGCGGGCCGGGCTCGACCGCCTGCTCGACGTGCCCGGCACGGCAGCGCGCCGGACCATGGTCGAGGCCGAGCTCGCCGCGGCCCAGCACCTGCGTACCCCCGGTACGGCCGCGATCGTCACGCCCACGGACACCTGCCCCGACAACGCGGTGCTCGGCCCGGACGGCTGGCGCTTTCTCGACCTGGAGGGCACGGACGTCCAGCACGCGGCGTTCGTCGCCGCGTACGCGCTGCTGCCCTTCGCCACCTGCTGGTGCGTGTTCGACCCGCCGCCCGGCCTCACGGACATGCTGCTGACCGAGCTCACCGCCGGCCTGGCCGACCACGCGCCCGACATCGTCGCGGGGCCCGGCTGGGACACCTCCGTGCGGCAGGCGTGCGCGATCTACCTGGTCCTCGTCACGGGCTGGCTGTGGAAGAGCACCCTCGCGGGCCGCGAGCTGGTGGGTCCGGCGGGCAGGTCACCGTCCTACCGGCAGCTCATGGTGTCCCGCTGGCGCTGGGGCGCGCTCAACCTGCGCGACGACCTCCCGGCCCTGGCGGCCGCGTTCGGCGACGCCGCGGCCTGGGCGCTGGACACGTGGGGGCTCGAGGTCGAGCCGACCGGCTACCGCGCCTTCCGCTGACCCCGGGCGCCGAGTGCGGTCGTGACGACGGTCCACGGCCGCCGGGCCAGGCGGGGCAGCCAGCCGCGCTGCTGCTCGGCGCCGAACGTGCCGTCGGCGGCCACGGCCTCCGCCGGCACGACGTCGGACGTCGCGAGCGCGAGCCCTGCGACCCCCGGCTCGTCCGCCGCGTCGATCTCCGCGACGAGCGCCCGCACCCGCGCGGTGATGTCGTCGACGATCCGCTCGACCTCCTCGATGGGCCGGCCCGCCGGGTCGTCGAGGGGCCAGTCGAGGTAGCGGCGTCCGGGGAAGACCGGGCACGCGTCGCCGCAGCCCATCGTCACGATCACCCCGGAGGTGCGCACGATGTCGTCCGTGAGCTCGCGCGGGAACTCGATGAGCCCGTCGAGGCCGCGGCGGGCGAGGACGGTCTCCGTCATCGTGTCGGGCTCGGACACCGGCCGGGTGCCCGCGGTGCGCACGCGGATGCGGTCGCCCGCGAGGCGCCGCGTCACCGCCGCCGCGATCTGGGACCGGCCGGTGTTGTGGACGCAGACGAACAGCACGTCGCGCGGCGAACCGTGCGTCACCTCGGCCATGGCGGCGAGCCGGTCCGTCGCGAGCCACGCGGTGAGCGCCGGTACCTGCTCGGACGATCGCACCTGCCTGTTCAGCGCGGCGTAGCACTCCCGGACCAGCCGGTCCACGGTGCCGGCGCCCGCGTTGGCGGCGAAGGTGACGGCGAGCGTGTCGGCCAGCCGGTCGAGGAGCGCGTCGTGGTCGCGCGCGTCGAGCGTCGCCTCGCCGGGGTACCGAGGGGCCGCGAGGGCCGCCCCACCGAACCGCGCGATCCCGCGGGACGAGACGCGGTACAGCGCCGCGTTCGAGGGCACGGGCCCGACCACGGCGACCAGCCCCACGGCGACCAGCGCCTCGAGGTGCTCCCGCACGTCCATGACGGCGTGCGCGGCGGCGACGCTGCGCGGCAGGTCGCCGGCCTCCGGCCCGCCGGGGACCGGGTCCACCGGAGCGGCGCGCAGCACCAGGTCCTCGGCGGTGCAGCGGCCCGCCGGGTGCGTGAGCAGATCGGCCAGCAGACGCAACCGATCGGGGTTCGCCATGGTGAGTTTTTGTGCCGAGCGCAGCTCGTCCGGGGTCATGGGTTTCTCCTTGGCCGACGGCGTTGTGGCCGAGCGCCAGGAGTGAGGCTACCGCGCCGTTTCGCCGGGCAGCGCGCCGAGTCTGTCAAGTGAGCGGGGGATGTCCGAGCAGCGGGCGACTCGGCGGGGCCTACGGGGGTGAAACGCTCAGGGCCGCCGGGCGCCCGTCCGGGGCGGCCGGACCGTCGGCACGTCGCCCACGATCGGGATCGGACGCCGGTGGAACGGGAACCCGTACCGCGTGACCAGGCCGGCGAGGGTCGTGACCCGGTTGCGGGGCCCGATGAGCGACATGATGTGCACGAACAGCCACACCATCCAGGCGAGACCCTTGGTGATGCGCAGCGGGCGGCCCCCGGGCAGGTTGATCTCGGCGATCGCGGCGCGGCGGCCGATCACCGCCATCGTGCCCTTGTCCACGTAGCGCAGCTCCTGCAGGGGCTCGCCGTCGAGCAGGGCGCGGATGTTCCGGCCCGCCACGAGGCCGCCCTGGATCGCGGGCTGGGCGAGCTGCGGCAGGTCCGACGGCGAGATCGCGATGTCGCCCGCGGCGAAGACGCCCGGCAGGCCCTCGACCTGCATGTCGTCGCCGATCTTGATGCGGCCGCCCTCGTCCTGCGGCAGGCCCCAGTCGGCCACCTCGTCGTGCACGCGCACGCCGGCGGACCAGACGGTGAGGTCGGCGTGGATGCGGGTGCCGTCGGTGAGGACGACGGCCTCGCGCTCCACGGCGGCCACCCCGGCACCCAGGTGCAGCGAGACCCCGCGGTGCCGCAGCTCCTTGGCCGCGTAGGACCGCAGCTTGGGCGCGAACGACTTGAGGATCTCGCCGCCGCGCTGCACCACCTTGACCTCGAACGCGTCGCCGTGGATCTCCGGGTAGGCGGGCGCGAGGCCCGCGGTCCGCAGCTCCGCGAGCGCGCCCGCCACCTCGACCCCGGTGGCGCCGCCGCCCACGACGACGACGCGCAGGCCGTCGTCGGCGCGCTTCGACTTCGCGGCCTTCTCCAGGCGGATGAAGAGGTTGTCGCGGATCCGCATCGCCTGCGAGCGCGAGTACATCGGGAACGAGAACTCCTTGGCGCCCGGCGTGCCGAAGAAGTTGGTGGTGACGCCCGCCGTGACCACGAGGTAGTCGTAGCTGATCCAGTGGTCGTTGAGCAGGCGGATCTTCTTCGCGGCGGGGTCGGCCTCCACCAGGTGCTCGTGGACCACGTGCACGTTCTTCTGCTTGAGCCGCAGGCCCCGCAGGAAGTAGGTGACGTCGCCCGGGTTCAGCCCGCCGGTCGCGACCTGGTACAGCAGCGGCTGGAACGTGTTGTAGACGCGACGGTCGATCAGCGTGATCCGTACGGGTGCGTCCTTCAGCGCCCGGACCGCCGCCATGCCGGCGAACCCGCCGCCCACCACGACCACGTGCGGCAGCGGTTCGGGGTCCTCGCTCAGGGTCTTCTCGAGGCCGTATTCCTCGTCGTCCTCAGGGGTGTGCACGGGGGTGTGTGCAGATTCGGTCACAGGCACGAGTCTCTCACCGCCCGGGTTACCGTGGTCGGTCGTGAGCACCACCGACCACCAGACCGACCCCGCCGAACCCGCCGCCCGCAGCGAGCAGCTGGCCCATGGCCTGCGCACACGCCACCTGACCATGATGGGTCTGGGCTCCGCGATCGGCGCGGGTCTGTTCCTCGGTTCCGGCCTCGGCATCGCCGCCGCGGGCCCTGCCGTGCTCGTGAGCTACGCCATAGCGGGCGCGATCGTTGTGCTCGTCATGCGGATGCTCGCCGAGATGGCGTCGGCGCTCCCGTCGAGCGGCTCGTTCTCCGTCTACGCGGAGGCCGCGCTCGGGCGCTGGGCGGGGTTCCTGCTGGGCTGGCTGTACTGGTTCACGATCGTCATGGTGCTCGGCGTCGAGGTGACCGGCGTCGCCGGGATCGTGCACGGCTGGTGGCCGGCGGTGCCCCAGTGGGCGGTCGCGGCCGCCGTCGTCGCCGTGTTCGGGGCGGTCAACCTGGTGGGCGTGCGCCAGTTCGGGGAGGCCGAGTTCTGGTTCGCCACCGTCAAGGTCCTGGCGATCGTCGGCTTCCTCGTGCTCGGCGTGCTGATCGTGGTCGGCGTGGTTCCCGTGTCGGGCAGCGTGCTGGGGGAGTGGGCCGAGTACGGCGGGTTCGCCCCGGCCGGGCTGCCTGGGATCGCGGCGGGCCTGCTCACCGTCGTCTTCGCCTTCGGGGGCATCGAGATCGTCACGATCGCGGCCGCCGAGGCGCGCGACCCGCAGTCCGCGGTCGCGAGCGCCACGCGCACCATCCTGTGGCGCATCCTGTTCTTCTACGTCGGCTCGGTGGCGATCATGGTCGCCCTGATCCCGTGGACCGACGCCGCCCGGCTCGAGTCGCCGTTCGTGTCCGTGCTGCAGATGGCCGGGTTGGACGGCGCGGCGCGGCTCATGGAGGTCGTCGTCGTGCTCGCGCTGCTGAGCGCGTTCAACGCCAACGTGTACGCGACGTCCCGCATGCTGTTCTCGCTCGGCGGGCGCGGCGACGCCCCGGGGGCCGCGACCCGGGTCTCCCGCCGCGACGTGCCGTGGGTCGCGGTGCTGGTCTCGGTGTTCTTCGGCGTCGTCGCGGTGCTGCTCAACTACCTGCTGCCGGAGTCGCTGCTCGGGGTGCTGCTGAACGCCGTCGGCTCGGCGCTGCTGGTGGTGTGGCTGCTGGTCGTCGTCTCGCAGCTCCGGCTGCGCCCGCGACTGGAGGCCGCGGCGGCCGAGCGGGGCGAGACCCTGCGCCTGCGCGCCTGGGGCTACCCGTGGCTGTCGTGGGTCACGCTCGTGGCGCTCGTCGCGGTGGTGGGCCTCATGCTGTCCGACGCCGCCGCCCGGCCGCAGATCGCCGCGACCGCCGGACTCGTGGTGCTGATCCTGGTGGTCTACGTGATCGCGCGGGCGCTGCGCCGCGTGCGGTAGGCGTTCAGCAGACCGTCACCGGGGGTCCACCCGGTGGTCGGGCGGCCGCCAGCGGGGCCCTCGATCGTCGTCGGCATGACTGAGAACACTGCGGACGGCGTGGACCGCCGGACCTTCCTGTCCCTGAGCAGCCTCGGCGCGGCGGGCGTCGCGACCGTGGCGGCCGCCGGAGCGGCAGCGCCGGCGGAGGCCGTGGAGCTGAGCCGGCACCCGCAGCGCGCGCTGCGGTTCGGGCGGGACGGGAAGTTCAAGATCGTCCAGTTCAACGACACGCAGGACGACGAGAAGATCGACCGCCGCACCCTGGAGCTCATGCGCGCGGTGCTCGACGACGAGCGGCCGGACCTCGTGATCCTCAACGGCGACAACATCACGGGCGGCTGCGACACCCCGCTGGAGATGCACCAGGCGATGAACAACGTGGTGCAGCCCATGGAGGAGCGTGCCATCCCGTGGGCCATCACCTTCGGCAACCACGACGAGGACTCGACGCCGAACAGCGGCGTGGACGAGGCCGACATGCTGGCCTTCTACCGGTCCTACCGCTACAACGTGAACGGCCCGACGGCGCGCGGCGTCACCGGGCAGGGCAACTCGAACCTGCTGATCGAGGGCCGGAACGGCCGTCCGGCGTTCAACCTCTGGCTGCTCGACTCGGGACGGTACGCCCCGGAGACGCTGGCGGGCCAGGACTTCGACGGCTACCCCCACTGGGACTGGCTGCGCATGGACCAGGTGAAGTGGTACTACGACACGTCGGTGCAGGTCGAGCGCCGGGCCGGGTACGTGGTGCCGGCCCTCATGTTCATCCACATCCCGCTGTGGGAGTACCGGTTCATGTGGTTCGGCTCGGTGGACGGGCGCACCGACGCCGACCACGAGCGCGGCAAGGCCCGGCACCGCATCGAGGGCGAGCGCAACGAGGACGAGTGCCCCGGCCCCTTCAACTCCGGCATGTTCTCCGCGATCCAGCACCGGGGCGACGTCCGCGGCGTGTTCTGCGGCCACGACCACGTGAACACCTACTCGGGCGACTACTACGGCGTGCTGCTCGGGTACGCGGGGAACACCGGGTTCGGCACCTACGGGCTGGGCGGCGCCGAGCGCAACCGCCTGCGTGGCGCCCGGGTCTACGACCTCGACGAGTCGGTCGACGGCGTGCTGACCGGCACCCGCATGCGGTTCGCCGGCGAGTACGGCATCGACCTCACGGCCAACGACCAGTGGATGGAGCCGCTGCCGCTGCCGAGGGGCAAGTAACCCCGTGTCGGACCCACAGGCTGGGGGTCAAGGAGCGGGCCCTGAGCTGACCCGGCCGGCCGGTTCGCCCCGGTCGACCTCCCCTTCGAGACCCACGTCTCGTCGCTCTCGACAGCCGGAAGCGCAGAAACGTG